>JBKJRE010000402.1:0-3514 GCA_046594775.1 Rhizobiaceae bacterium
GGTTTCCCGCTGGCGGGCGCCCGCGGCGTCAGGCAACTTGCCCGATGCTCCACATCGCGACTGCGTCGCCTTCCTGGCGGATCGCCACGCCATCGAGGAAACAGAATCGCTTCAATCCAACCTTGAAGCGCTCTAAAGGCTGAGGCTTCCTTCGGAGCGAAAGGCAGAATCCCGCTGGTGACAGCGGGGTTTTTTCGTGGAGTGGCGATTGTGCCCGGACGCCCGGTGAGACGCTATTCTGAAGCAGCCAGGAGGTCGGACATGAACTGTTCGAAGTCCGTCGGGTTGAAGTTCAGGTTCTCGGCGATCCAGGCCTTTGGCTGGAACCCGGGGTCACGCACCCGCAGTGTGGCGAAGACCTGCCTGGCTTCCTCAATGCGCTGCCGGCGCACCAGCGCCACGATCAGTCCGATATAGGCGCGCATATAGTCCGGGTCGCTGCGGACCACCGTTTCGAAAAGGCGCTGCGCCTCCTCGGCCTGGCCATCCCACAGCAGGGCGAGCCCAAGATTGGATTGGATCCAGGAGGTTGGCTGCGGCGTGAGCTGTAGCGCACGGCGGTTCTGGCTGACAGCCGCGGACCACTGGCCCTGCATCCACAGCATGTTGGCGTAATACGCGACCAGTTCGCCGTTATGAGGGGCAATCTGCACGGCGCGCGCCATGGTCGCGACGGACTGGTCCAGCTTTCCCTCGGCGCGCTCGACATAGGCCATAAGGGCGATGGCATAGGCGTCTGCCGGATCCTTGGCCAGCGCCTGTCTGGCCAGGAGTCGCGCCTTGTCCAGGTCGCCGTCCTGATCCTTTGTCCACCCGAGGCGCACGGCGTCCAGATGACTGAAACCCAGTCCGACGATGGCCGGGACGAAATCCGGGTCGAGCTCGATCGCCTTGGCGAAATACAGCTTCGATCGACTGTTGCTCTCACTGGTATAGCGGGCCTCGCACATGCGGGCGCGATGGAACTGCTCCCATGCCGCGAGCGATGTGGTCCGGTTGGACCACAACCCTGCCGTATCGCCGTCGGTGAGCTTGAGCTGCAGCGCCGTGATTACCGCAACCGCTATCTGCTCCTGAGCGTCGTAGCTGGCATCCTGCCCGAAATCGAAGCGATCTGCCCACAGCGTGCTGCCGGTGTCGCGGTCGATAAGGTGGCAGGTGATCCGCAGCCTGTCGCCATTGCGCACCTGCCCGACAATCTCGTAGCCGTCTTTCGCATCGTCCTGGTCGCCCGAGCGAACCACGCGAAACACGTCGGAAAAGACGCTGAGCGTGGTGACCAGCTCCTCCACAAGGCCGTCGGCGAAGATCAGTGCACGCTCGCTCTTGCCTAGCGCGCGGAACGGGCGGATGAGGATTTTCGGGCGACGTTTCTCTGCTGCCGTGACTTCGTTTGAACGAGCCCTGGTCTCCTTGGGCGACACCTCCGCTTTCGCGGCCACCTCGGTCGACCCGGAAAACTGCATCACATACGCCCGAACCGGGTCGTCGATATTCTTGAGGTTGAGCTCGCCGATATCCTGCGTCGGCATGTGCAGTTTCCCAGGCAGGCTCTGCCGAAAAGTCTGCGACAGGACAATCCCGCCTATCGGGGCAGATTGCTGGAGGCGCGCGGCAATGTTGACCGCAACCCCCAGAACGTCGCCCGAATGCTCGAAGATCTCGCCAACATGCAGCCCCACACGGAAGTGGAGAGGGACCTGTCCTACCGGCTCGTCCTGTTGCGCCAGGAATTCCGTGGCAGCGGCGAGCGCGTCACTGGTTGACGGGAACAGGGCCAGCAGAAAATCACCGGGAAAGCCTGCTTCGGAACCGTTGTTGCGCCTGACAATATCGCGCATTCGGGCCCGGTGCCGGTTCAGACTGATAATCGTTCCTGTGGGATCCTCCGGCATAAGGCGTGAATAGCCTGCCGCGTCGGCGACAAGCACCGCCCGCAGCACCCCGCGCATCGAGGCCGGTGCGTCGGGTGCTGCCTCGTCTCCGGCAAGGGGCATGGGTAGCATTGTCGCCGGCCCAGACGGCCTATTTGCCGCAACCCATGATCACAATGCCTCCCATCGCCTCGTTGGCGAAGTTATTGTCGGAGTACTTCCACTTGCCGAGATAGGGTATGACAATGTGGATCTTGTCGGGCGTGTCGTAGACAATCTTGACGCTGTTGCGGAAGCTGGTTTCGATCAGGCCAAGTAGCCTGCCTTCCAGCTCTGCCTTCTGCTTTTCGTCGCTGATCTGGCCGTTATTGGCGCCAGCGGCCTCCGCCAACTGGAGGACAATTTCTCCAACAGCTTTCTGCTCATCTCCGGGATTCAATTTGAATCTGGCCATTTTACTCCTCCATATTGTGCAGACCTTCCCCACCGTAAGCGCTAGCATGGCACAAACTTTCGGCGATTAACATCGGACCGCGCATGGACCTTGCAGCCATTTCCGCGATTGCAGCCAGAAGCATCGGAGTTCTGATCGGAAACCCGAGCCGCGTCGACCTGCCAGGCCGCAGCCCGCTCAACGTGTTCGTTTGCCCCGTGCGGCTGCCTGAGGGGTGCCAGCCGCCGGCATCCATGCCTTGCCGTGTCGCCGCCGGCGCAGCCCTGGATGCTGATGCTGCGCGGAATATTTGCCTGCTCGAGGGCATCGAGCGCTACAGCCTTCAGTTTTGCGATGGCGACCCGCCAACGCTCGCTTCGGCCGCCATGCCGGGCACTTGCGAGGTGTCGATGGCGATCGACAACGTACGCCTTGGATGCAGCGGGCAAGGCGACGGCCCGCTGCTCACCGACAGCAGGGGCTGTTCGGTGGGCGCGGATCTGGCCGACGCCGCGTTTCGGGGATTGGAGGAACTGAGCGAGCACGAATCCCTCGCACTGTGGAAACGGCATCCGGAAGAGTTTCGCGAGGTGGATCCTGCCAGTCTGGCGGCCCTTGAGCGGTTGTTGGGATGGCTCGGGGACAATGACCTTGGCTTGAGGCTCTTCGAGCGCCGCCACGTATCTGGGACGACGACCTATATTGGCATCTGCGCTTCGAACGCAGACGGGCGCGCGGCAACCGGAAGTGCCTCTGGCCTTGATGCACATGACGCTGCAATTCACGCCTGCCTGGAGGGCGTCGTGGCGTGGTTCAACCTCGCGGCACTGGCGGAGCGTTCGACCGAGCTTGCCGAACTGGCGCCTGAGGATCGGGATATGGTCACCGCCTTCCTTGCTCCAGCTGCCCGGTCGCATCATATGCGCCCGCGGGCAGGCCTGCCGGCTGTATCAGCCGCAAGGCCGGTGGATACGCACCCGCAAGAGGCCTTCGGGGACATGGTCAGGCGCTGGGGAGGCAAGGTGGCGGTGTTTGACCTTTCTCGCCCGGAGACAGGGATTGTGACGGCCCGTGTGATGAGGCTGACGGGCTAGGCGCATCTGGCGCGCCGGCGGCCTCCAAAAAAAACCCGGCGCAGGCGCCGGGTTTCTTGTTTGGGGTCGAAGCGGCCGGGTCAGACCGAATAATACATGTCGAACTCGACCGG
>JBKJRE010000403.1:0-4161 GCA_046594775.1 Rhizobiaceae bacterium
CCCGTAGGAGTCTGGGCCGTGTCTCAGTCCCAGTGTGGCTGATCATCCTCTCAAACCAGCTATGGATCGTCGGCTTGGTAGGCCATTACCCCACCAACTACCTAATCCAACGCGGGCTCATCCATCTCCGATAAATCTTTCCCCCGAAGGGCGTATACGGTATTAGCTCCAGTTTCCCGGAGTTGTTCCGTAGAGATGGGTAGATTCCCACGCGTTACTCACCCGTCTGCCGCTCCCCTTGCGGGGCGCTCGACTTGCATGTGTTAAGCCTGCCGCCAGCGTTCGTTCTGAGCCAGGATCAAACTCTCAAGTTTTGAAACTTTGATTGGCTTTTATCTGGTCACGCTTTGAATTGACGAGAACATTCACACCTAGATGCTTGCGCATCTTGGTAGATTCTATTCTCTCAAAACGTGTCCGCCAAAGTCTCGTTTGGATCCATCCCATCCCTGGCGGGATGAGGGGTTCCACGGGACTCTGCCGCCCACGTTTCTCTTTCTTCAATATTCAATTGTCAAAGAACAGACTTCGCAAACGCGATGTCGTGAGCCCTGTTGCATTTGCGCTTGGGGCCCGGTCGAGTGTCGCTCACGCGGCTCTCTTGATTTCATAACACAAGGGCGAACTCGTTTGCGCCAGCGGCGCGCCGCCCTCGTTGTTGAGGCGTATATAGTCGGGGGTGCTCCAAACTGTCAACAAGGATTCTGAACTTTCTTGAATTAATTGCGACAATCGCCGCAAAGCTGCCGGTACGCTGCGTCAGCGGCTGTCACCTGCCCCGTGCTTGCATCGGCGAGCCTTGCCCGCCGGGCGTAATGGGAAGGCTGAGATGCAGTGATCGGGTGGAACCGCGCCTGTCCGGAGTCGCGGCGGCCTTCAGACAGGCCATTTTGGCGTCCTGGAAGGCCGCATCTCCGTTCCCGAAAGAACTGGCATCCGGCGCTCCCAGTTAGCGCTCCCTATTATAGAGTGTGCGCACACGCCGGGAAACCGGCCTGCCGTTTGCGGCACGAACTGTCTGGACGACCGACATGGCGGGCCCTCCATCCATGCTTGTATGCAGAACCCTCCCACTGGTGTCCGTTGCAGCCGGTTACGCCGGAAACGCTGCCCGCGCCTCGCCCCTGACCGTGGTTTGGAGAGCCCGTTCTCCGAGAGGTCATAATAGGGCCGCATTGCCGCCTCACTTCCGGGTTGTGCTATGACGACAAAAAGAGGGGGGCCTACCTGTCCGAGGGAGGCATTTTTGTTCAAGGCAATCAGCGTATTGCGCGTAGATGCGCCGGCTTCGTTGACTTGGCTGGTTCCGACAGGCAAATGTCGGACGGCATAACAAGGGTCTGAAGCCTACTCCGGGGAAGAGCCGCCGTTCTTTAATGCAAGATGTGGATGAAGCCATAGCCGAACTCGGCAACGAGCCGCCGCTGATCGCCGACGGGCGCAGCGGCCCGCCAGACCGGCGTGAAGTTTCGGCGCGTTGGCTTTCCGGCACATTTCTTACCGGCGTCACCTCCAGCGTGCTGATGGGCGTTGCTTTGTTTGCGGCGCTTGACGGCCGCGAGCAGTTGGCGACCCCGCCTGAGATTGCCGAGCTGGTCAGCCTTGCGGCGACGGGCGATTCGGGAGAATCCGCCAAGACCACCCGTCTCTCGCCTGTGCGCCAGATCGCCAAGGCCAAGGATCGGCGGCGCATGGAAGTGTCCATGGTCACCAAGGTCGGGGACCGGGACGTGATTCGCACGATGCCGTTCGTGCAGATCAAGATGGCGCTCGCTGCCGGCCACAAGACCAACCGTTCGTACCCGGCTTTCGATCCGCTCACCATTTTTGCGGAAGACGGCGGCGCGCAGACCGCATCGAGCACGACCGGGCAGATATACGGCGCCAAGGTCGAAAGCGACATGAGTCTGAAGACGGTGGATTTCCCGCTCGACCTTGCCACTTTCGACGAGAAGAGCGGCTTGTCCACAGATGAGGTGGAACAGGTTGTGCGCGATACCGGCATGATCCTGAGCGATGGAGCGGTCCAGGTTGCGGCGCTGCATTATATCGTGCCCGAACGTTTCGGCGAAACGCTCGCCGCCCAGACCCTCAATGCTTCCTATGGGGTTCGCATCGTCCCCGAGAATGTATCGGTCACGCCGCGCACCCCAAACGACGATGAGGCTGTAGCCTTCGCCGAGGAAATCATCCCCTTCAATGACGACGGCGCGATCGCCAAGGCATTCGCCGATTCCGGTTACGATGGCGAAGACGCCAAAGGCATGTCCGAGGCGATCGCCAAGCTTCTGGAAACCGCCGAGCTGAAGTCGGGCTCGGTTCTGCGGGTCGGGCTCGAGGTTCGTGGCGAGGATGCCAAGATCGTGCGCACCAGCGTCTACGATCATCAGCGCCATCTGCTTTCCATCGCGCTGGACGACGACGGCCAGTTCGTTCCGGCCGCTGAACCCGAAGAAAATCCGGAACTGCTGACCGCCTTCGACGATGCGCCGATCGTCGCTCGCGGCAATCTGCCAAGCATCTATGATGGCATTTACCGAGCCGCCTATTCCTATGGCATGTCCAAGGACATGACCAAGCGGCTCGTCAAGCTGCTTGCGTCCGACGTGGATTTCCAGTCGCGCCTCAAACCCTCAGACCGGATCGAGGTCTTCTTTTCGCAGCCGAACGGAACCGACGAGATGTCCGATGATTCGGAACTTCTCTACGTCTCGGCGACTTTCGGCGGCAACACGCGCAACCTTTACCGCTTCCAGATGGACGACGGCGCGTTCGATTATTTCGACGAGGACGGAAGAAGCGCCAAGCAGTTCCTGCTGCGCAATCCGGTGCCCAATGGGAGGTTCACCTCGGGCTTCGGCATGCGGCGTCATCCGATCCTCGGATACAGGAAGATGCATACCGGCGCCGACTGGGCCGCGCCGTCGGGAACGCCGATCCTCGCATCCGGCAACGGCGTCGTCGAAAAGGCCGGCTGGGGCGGCGGCTACGGCAAGCAGACGGTCATCCGCCACGCCAACGGCTATGAAACCTCCTACAATCACCAGAGTCGGATCGCGCCCGGAGTCGTCGCCGGCGCGCGGGTTCGCCAAGGCCAGGTGATCGGCTTCGTCGGCTCCACCGGCCTGTCGACCGGCAACCATCTTCACTACGAACTGATCGTCAACGACCGCAAGGTCGACCCGATGCGCGTACGCCTGCCCGTCGGTCGGGTGCTCAAGGGCGAGCAGCTCGAAGCCTTCAAGCGTGAGCGCACCCGCATCGACGAACTGCTCAAGGAAGAAGACACCGATCCGCTGAAGGTCGCGAGCGCCAAGATCAGCGGCTGACCGAGGCCGCCTGCCCCAAGCCTGGACTTGGCAGCGTCGTTGCAGGAATCGCCACCCTCAAATCCTCATCGACAGTGTCGCTGTAGCGGGCGGTCTGCGCACGTCAGGTTCGGCGCGACGGCGCCCGCCGCCACGCCGACAATCCGGCATCCTACTCCACGAACTCGACCATGACGCCGGGCTTGACGAGCTTCGCCAGTTCCTCGGCGTCCCAATTGGTCAGGCGCACGCAGCCATGGCTTTCGGTCTTGCCGATCTTTGCCGGTTCTGGCGTCCCGTGAATCCCGTAGGTCGGCTTGTCCAGCGCGATCCAGATCGAGCCGACAGGGCCGTTCGGACCGGGGGGGATGGTCAGGATTTCACTGTTGTCGCCCTGCTTGAAATTGAGGTCGGGATTGTAGGTGTAGTTCGGATCGACCGCGATGCGCGAAATTGCGTGCGTTCCGGTCGGCGACGGCGTGTCGGAAGAACCGATGGTCGTCGGATAGGAGACGACCAGCGTGCCGGAGCCATCATAGGCAAAGACCTGCTTCTTGCCCTTGTCGGCGACGATTCGTTCTACAGCCTTCTTCGACGGCTGCCCGATGTTGGCCACCCGAATGATGGTTCCGACGCGGCCGAAATTGGCTTCCGGGTTGAGAGCCTTCAGATAGTCCTCGTCCATGTGGAACCGCTCGGCCAGCATTTCCGTCACCGAGGTGTAGCTCAGCCGTTCGAGTTTTGCCTTCTCCGCATAGTCGGACGGCACCGACGCGACATAGGGGCCGGCGGCATCCTCGGACGTGATTGTGTAGTTCGTGAACGGCTCGCCACCACTTTCGGCCAGCCCCTT
>JBKJRE010000602.1:0-5855 GCA_046594775.1 Rhizobiaceae bacterium
CGAACCGCGCCGCGAATTCATCCAGGAGAACGCGCTCTCCGTCGCCAATCTGGACGTATAGGCGGTCGACCACGCTGTCGGCCTGTCTGGCGCCGATAAAGTCTCCCGTTCCGGGCCGATTCCGCCGAAAAGTGGTTGTTGTGAACAAATTCCCGCGCCGATTCCGGCCCAATTTCCAGCAATCCATTGAATCGAAGTCAATTTTTCGTTTCAAAAGTTGACGGACACCGTTGATTTATCCACGCTTTGGCTCGGTAAAGGCGCGGTATCGCCTAGACTTCGATAGATTTCAGCTTCTCCGCGATCAGCAGGGCTAGCCGTTCCGCCACCGCGTCCTTGCTCATCTCGGGCCATTCGTCGACACCGTCTTTCGAGACGATCTTCACGCGGTTGCGGTCGCCGCCCATGACGCCGCTCTGGCCGCCGACATCGTTGGCGACGATCAGGTCCGCTCCCTTGCGGTCAAGCTTGGCTTTCGCGTTTGCCAGGAGATTCTGGGTTTCCGCCGCGAAGCCGACGACCAGATAGGGGCGTTTTCGATGATGGCCGATGCCTGCCAGTATGTCGGGGTTCTCCACCATCTGAAGCGACGGCGGGCCGCTGTCCGGCGTCTTCTTGATCTTCTCGCCCGCCGCCGTCTCGGTTCGCCAGTCTGCGACCGCCGCGACGAAAACCGCCGCGTCCGCCGGCAGAAGTTGCTCTACCGCGTCGCGCATCTCTTCGGCGCGCTCCACATGGATGGTTTTGACGCCGGCGGGATCGGCGATTGCGACCGGTCCGGAAACGAGCAGCACCTCCGCGCCAAGCCTTGCGAGCGCTGCCGCGATGGCATGGCCCTGCTTGCCCGAAGATCGGTTGGCGATGTAGCGCACCGGGTCGATCGGCTCGTGCGTCGGTCCGGAGGTGACGATGATCCTTCGTCCGGTGAGCGGCTTCGGGCCCGGATCGAGCAGGCCGTCGATCGCAGCGACGATCTCAAGCGGTTCGGCCATGCGGCCAGCGCCCGCCTCGCCGCCTTCCGCCATTTCGCCGCTGTTCGGACCGATGAAGTGGATACCGTCCTTCCTGAGCGTTGCATGGTTGCGGCGCGTTGCCGCGTGGTTCCACATTTTCGGATTCATCGCAGGCGCCAGAAGAACCTTCTTGTCGGTCGCCAGCAGCGCTGCCGAGGCCAGGTCATTGGCCAACCCGTTCGCCAGCTTGGCCATCAGGTCGGCCGTTGCGGGCGCGACCACGACAAGATCGGCCTCGCGCGACAGCCGGATGTGGCCGACATCCTGCTCGTCCTTTCGGTCGAATAGGTCGGTGAAGACATGGTCGGCCGTCAGGGCGCCGACCGAGAGTGGCGTGACAAACTGCTGCGCCGCCTGCGTCATCACACAACGAACGGAAGCGCCGCATTCGCGCAGCCGCCGGATCAGATCGAGTGACTTGTAGGCGGCGATCCCGCCGCCGATGATGAGCAGGATGCGTTTGCCGGCAAGCCGGCGCGATGAGCCGGGTCTGAGAGCGGAAACTGGCGTCACGGACGGGGCTGACGCCTGTTCATATACGGAAGCGCCGGCCTCTTTGCGTTCGATCATGCCCAGGGTCTGGGATGGGCCACCGACGGCATCGCGGATCGTGACCCGCGCCTGCTCCTCCATCGAACGCTTGTTCAGCGCGGCAAGCTGACGGAGCTGCTCTTTCACACTGCTGTCGAGGTTGCGTATGGTGATGCTTGCCACGTGATTGCACGCTCGCGAATAAAATGATTGCATTGCAATCATTGTGTCACAAAATTGCCGCTCAGGAAAGCCTGTAGGCGATCCAGACAAGCGCAAGCGCGCTTACCCAGAGCGCGACGCGGCCCCAGCGCGTCGCGCGTGCTTCGGCCCTGCCGATCGCGGTCGCGGTAGCGTCGTCGAAGCGCAGGCCGCTTTCAGCCATCTTGTCGATTTCCCGCGACAGATGCTCGGCGCGGGCGGCGATATCCGGCGCCTGGCGGGCGAGGACAATCAGCGCTTGCGCTCCATCGCGCATGTCGATCAGCATGCCGCGGGGCCCCAGATTTCCGGCGATCCAGTCGCCCACCACGGGCTCCGCCGTTTTCCACATGTTGAAGGCAGGGTCGAGCGTGCGCGCCACGCCCTCGACCACAACCATGGTCTTTTGCAGGAGTATGAGTTCTGGGCGAGCCTGCATGTCGAACAACTCTGTGACTTCGAAAAGAAGCGTCAGCAGCTTGGCCATGGAGATGGTTTCGGCGGGCTGTCCGTGGATGGGCTCGCCAATGGCGCGGATCGCCTGTGCGAAGGCCGCGACATTTTGCGTGCGCGGCACATATCCGGCCTCGAAATGCACCTCCGCGACGCGCAGATAGTCTCGCATGATGAAGCCGTAGAGGATCTCGGCCAGGAAACGCCGCTCCTTCTTGCCGAGCCGCCCTGTGATGCCGAAGTCGACGGCCACGATGGTTCCGTCGGTCTCCACGAACAGATTTCCCGGATGCATGTCGGCGTGAAAGAAGCCGTCCCTCAACGTATGCCGCAGGAAGGACTGCACGAGATTGGCGGCGATCATCGGCAGATCGTGTCCGGCGTCGCGCAGCGCGTCGACATTCGACATCTTGACGCCGTCGATCCATTCAAGCGTCAGCACGTCGCGCCCGGTACGCACCCAGTCGACGACGGGAACGCGAAAGCCGGGATCGTCCCGGGTGTTCTCGCCGATTTCGGACAGCGCGGCGGCTTCCAGCCGCAGATCCATCTCGATCTTGGTGGTCTGCGCCAGCGTGCGGGCAACTTCGACGGGCTGCAGCCGGCGGGTGGCGGGGATGTAATGTTCCTGCAGGCGGGCCGCGAGAAAATAGCTTTCGAGATCCCGGAAGAAGGCCCGTCGGACACCGGGCCGGATCACCTTGACGGCGACCCTGGCTATGTATCCCTCACGCTCGACCTCGGCCGAGTGGACCTGCGCTATGGACGCGGCGGCGACGGGCTCGCCGAAGGAGGTAAAAAGATCATCGAGTGGACGCCCAAGCGATCCTTCGATCGCGTCGACAGCCAGCGATCGGGGAAACGTCTCCATCCGGTCCTGTAGAAGGGCCAGATCGAGCGCCATGTCATTGCCGACCACGTCCGGCCGCGTCGCCAGGAACTGACCCAGCTTGACGTAGGAAGGTCCGAGCCGCGTAAGCGCCGCGGCAAGCCGGTCGCTGCGACCGCGACGGATGGCGGGCCGCCGGGTAAGCAGCCGCGCCAGCCTCCAGCCAAGATTGGGCAGGCCGTCAAGCTGGTCGCCGGGCAGGGCAGCAACGACGCCTTCGCGCACCATGATCCAGCCGGCTCTCACGAGACGCAGGGCGGCTCCGACATTGCTCATCGGGTGCAGGCCTTCAAAGCTTCCAGCCCGAATGCAGGGCCGCTATGCCGCCAGTGTAATTGCGGAAGTCCACACGCTCGAAGCCGGCGTTCCCGATCATCTCCGCGAATCGAGCCTGGTTGGGAAATTTCCGGATCGATTCGACGAGATAGGAATAGGGTTCGGCGTCGCCGGTCACCATCTTGCCGATCCTGGGAATGGCATTGAAAGACCAGGCTTCGTAGACACGGTCAAGCAGGGGCAGGTCGACGTCCGAAAATTCCAGACAGAGGAAGCGTCCGCCCGGCTTGAGCACGCGGAAAGCCTCGGCAAGCGCCCGTTCGATGCGGGGCACATTGCGGATACCGAAAGCGATAGTATAGGCGTCGAATGTTTCGTCGGCGAAGGGCAGGTCTTCCGCATTGGCCTCGATGAAGTCGGTGTTAGGCAAGAAACCGCGCTTCTCGGCCCGCTCGCGGCCGACGGCGAGCATCGACCCGTTTATGTCCAGCACTGTCGCATGGGCATGGTGCTGCGACGCCTCGATGATTCTGAATGCGATGTCGCCGGTGCCGCCCGCAACGTCCAGAACCTTCCAGCCATCCCGCTTTGGCGGGTTCAACCACGCCACCAGGCCGTCTTTCCACAGACGGTGCAACCCGCCCGACATCAGATCGTTCATAAGGTCGTAGCGTTCGGCGACCTTGTGGAAAACGTCGTTGACCAGCGTCTGCTTCTGGCCGGCCTCGACCGTCCGAAAACCATAGGAGGTTTCCATGTCCTGCGCCGCTGTTGACCGTTGTTCCGACATTGATCGCGTACCCGTGAAGTTTTGCGGGACCATAGCCGATCATATCTGGCGGCGCTATGGTTGCAGCCGCGGTGTTCAGCCGCGTCAGGCCTGCGCGGCGGGGATGATTCCATGCCTTTGAAAGCGGAATTGCATTGCCATATCGAAGGTGCCGCCTCGCCGGAATTGATCCTTGCACAGGCGCGCAAATACGGTCGGGACGTATCTCCCTATATCCAGGATGGCTCCTTCGTCTGGCACGATTTCACCAGTTTTCTCGCTGCCTATGACTTTGCCTCTGATCTTTTCAGGACAGAAGACGACTATGCGAAACTCGCAGAACATTATCTGACCAGTCTTGCACGCGACGGCGCCATCTACTCCGAGATATTCACCTCGCCCGACCACGCCATCAAGTCTGGACTGTCGCCCGAGGCATATACCGATGCGCTCGGCGAAGGGATGGCGCGTGCGCGGGACAAGACCGGCATCGAGGGACGCATGATCGTGACCGGCGTGCGACATGTCGGCGTCGAATCGATCGAAAGGGCGGCGCGTTTCGCGGCCCGTTGCGGCCATCCGCTGGTCACCGGCTTTGGCGTGGCCGGGGATGAGCGGATCGGCGATTTCGAGGACTATGTGCGTGCCTTCGAGATTGCGCGCGAAGCAGGGCTTGGCATTACCATCCATGCCGGCGAACTGATGGGCTGGGAAAGCGTGAAAGCCGCCCTTGACCATATCAGACCCTCGCGGATCGGGCATGGCGTCAGGGCCATCGAGAACCTGGATCTTGTCAGGCGCATCGCTGACGAAGGCGTCGTGCTGGAATGCTGCCCCGGCTCGAACATCGCGCTGAAAGTTTTCTCCAGCTTCGAGGAGCATCCTTTTGCGGCGTTGCGGGCGGCGGGATGCAAGGTGACCCTCAATTCCGATGATCCGCCCTATTTCTGGACGTCCCTGAAACGGGAATACGACATCGCGCGAAATTATTTTGGCATGGACGAAAAGGCGCTTGAAGGCGTGACGCGGACGGCCATAGAGTCCGCGTTCGTCGACAAGAAGACCAAGGCGAACCTGCTCGCCCGCCTGAACAGTCACGCAGCCGGTCGGTAGCGGTCCCGGCCCGAGACAAAACTGTGGTCGGCGGCGGCGGGGGCGTTTCTTGACCGCGTCATACGGGCTAGGCTCCGGCAGAGTAGAAATTGGAGCAGCCATCATGCAGGGCGTGACCGTCGTCGACCACCCGCTTGTCCAGCACAAGCTAACGATCATGCGCGACAAGCAGACGTCGACGGCCAGCTTCCGAAGATTGTTGCGCGAAATCTCGCTGCTCCTCGGCTATGAGGTCACGCGCAATCTCGAACTGACGACGAAAACCATCGAAACGCCGATGCAGACGATGCGGGCGCCCACGCTGGAGGGAAAGAAGCTGGTGTTCGCCTCGGTGCTGCGCGCGGGAAATGGGCTTCTCGAGGGTCTTCTCGATCTGGTTCCGGCGGCGCGCGTCGCGCATATCGGTCTCTATCGCGACCACGAGACGCTGGAGGCGGTAGAGTATTTCTTCAAGGCGCCTGGCGATCTCGCGGATCGTCTGGTGATCGTCGTCGATCCAATGCTGGCAACGGCCAATTCCGCCATCGCCGCGATCGACAAATTGAAGGAGCGCGGCGCCACAAATCTGAGGTTCCTCTGTCTGCTGGCTGCGCCGGAAGGCATCGAGCGC
>JBKJRE010000028.1:0-3668 GCA_046594775.1 Rhizobiaceae bacterium
CGACCCGGGAAGCGGCGGGAGTGTCGCCTGGGTTGCGTCGCTCGATGCCGGCCAGACCTCCAGCGCCATCGACGCGGCTTCCCGCGCCTTCCCGAAATGGCGTTCGCTGATGCCGCAGGAGCGTTCGACAATCCTGCGCAAATGGTTCGATCTGATCGTTGCCGCAAAGCAGGACCTCGCGCTGCTGATGACGCTGGAGCAGGGCAAGCCGCTGGCGGATTCGCTCGGCGAGATCGACTACGCCGCATCCTTCGTCGAATGGTACGCCGAGGAGGCCAAGCGTCTCAACGCTGAGAGCGTGACCAGCCATTTGCCCGATGCAGAAATGATCGTTCGTCGCGAAGCGCTTGGCGTCGTCGGCGTGGTGACGCCCTGGAATTTCCCCTGTGCGATGCTGACCCGCAAGGCCGCCGCGGCGCTCGCGGCCGGTTGCACGGTCGTCGCGCATCCGTCTTCCGAGACACCGCTGTCAGCGCTGGCTCTTGCCGAACTCGGCGAGCGCGCCGGGCTGCCTGCCGGCGTCTTCAATGTCGTCACGGGAGACGCCGCAACCATCGTCGGGGTGATGTGCGAAGACGCCCGCATACGCGCCATGAGTTTCACCGGCTCGACCGAGATCGGTCGCCTGATCGCCGGCAAATGCGCCGCCACGATGAAGCGGCTGGTCATGGAACTTGGCGGCCACGCACCGATGATCGTCTTCGACGACGCCGACATCGACCGCGCCGTGTCGATCGCAGTCGACGCGAAGTTCGCGACGTCAGGGCAGGACTGCCTCGCGGCCAACCGGATTTATGTACAGCGCTCAGTCTACGATCGCTTCTGCAGCGCCTTTGCCGCACGGATCGAAGCTCTCACGGTAGCGCATGGCCTGGCCGAAGGCGCGGACATCGGCCCGCTGATGCATGACCGCGCCATTGCCAAGGTCGAGGAGCAGGTCGCCGACGCCATGAAGCATGGCGCGCGATGCCTTGCAGGGGGCGGTCGCCATGACGCCGGCAAGCTGTTCTTCCAGGCGACGCTGCTTGTCGACGTTCCCGACGAAGCGCTGATCATGCGGGAAGAAACATTCGGTCCCGTCGCAGCGGTGGCCCCCTTCGATACGGAGGAGGAAGTGGTCGCGCGCGCCAACGATACGGAGTATGGGCTGGTCGCCTATGTGGTCACCGAAAACGGCGCACGCCAGCTTCGCATGGGACGCAGGCTCGACTACGGCATGGTCGCCATCAACCGTGTAAAGATTACCGGCGCTCCGGTGCCCTTTGGCGGCGTCAAGCAGTCCGGCATCGGACGCGAGGGCTCCCGCCACGGCATTGAAGCCTTCACCGATCTCAAATATCTCTGCCTCGACGCAGCCTGAGAAGAACAAGGAAAAACATCATGCTCGATCAGTCAAACGAACTTGCCGCCTGGGATCGCGACCACTTCTTCCATCCGTCGACCCACATGGGCACCCATGCGCGGGGCGAAAGCCCGACCCGCATCGTCACCGGCGGCGAAGGCGTCTACATCACCGATTCCACCGGCAAGACCAGCCTCGACGCCTTTGCCGGCCTCTATTGCGTCAATGTCGGCTACGGCCGCCAGAAGATCGCCGATGCCATAGCCGAGCAGGCCAAGAACCTCGCCTATTACCACTCTTATGTGGGCCACGGCACGGAGGCGTCGATCACGCTGGCCAAGATGATCATCGACCGTGCCCCCAAGGGCATGAGCCGGGTCTATTTCGGTCTGTCGGGCTCGGATGCCAACGAGACCAACATCAAGCTGATCTGGTACTACAACAATGTGCTCGGCCGGCCAGAAAAGAAGAAGATCATCTCGCGCTGGCGCGGCTATCACGGCTCGGGCGTCATGACCGGCTCGCTGACCGGCCTCGACCTGTTCCACAACGCCTTCGACCTGCCGCGTGCGCCGATCCTGCACACCGAGGCGCCCTACTATTTTCGCCGCGCCGACCGTTCAATGTCCGAAGAGCAGTTTTCGCAGCATTGCGCCGACAAGCTCGAGGAGATGATCCTCGCCGAAGGACCCCAGACGGTCGCCGCGTTCATCGGCGAGCCTATCCTCGGCACCGGCGGGATTGTTCCGCCGCCCGCCGGCTACTGGCAGAAGATCCAGACCGTGCTGAAGAAATACGATGTGCTGCTGGTCGCCGACGAGGTCGTTACCGGTTTTGGCCGGCTGGGCACCATGTTCGGCTCCGACCATTACGGTATGCAGCCCGACCTGATCACCATCGCCAAGGGACTGACCTCGGCCTACGCGCCGCTGTCGGGCGTCATCGTCGGCGAGAAGATGTGGGCCGGCCTCGTCGAAGGTTCAGACAAGCTCGGTTCGCTCGGCCATGGCTGGACCTACTCGGCGCACCCGATCTGCGTCGCCGCCGGCGTCGCCAATCTCGAACTGATCGACGAACTGGATCTGGTGACCAATGCCCGCGAGACGGGCGCCTATTTCCGGGACGAACTCGCCAGGGCGGTGGGCGGCCACAGACATGTCGGCGATGTCCGCGGCGACGGGCTGATGGCGGCTGTCGAGTTCGTCAGGGATCGCGACGACCGCACCTTCTTCGACGCCTCCGACAAGATCGGCCCGCAGGTTGCTACCGCGCTCGCCGCAAGCGGGGTCATCGGGCGGGCCATGCCGCAGGGCGACATTCTCGGCTTTGCGCCGCCGCTCTGCCTGACGCGCGAGGAGGCCGATATTGTCGTCGCCAGGACAGCCGGCGCGGTGAAGAAGGTGTTTGCGAGCGTCTGAATTCGCCCAGGGTCCCGCCCCTGAAGAGGTCGCCGGTATCCTGGAACCGGAGGTCCGCAATGCGGTTGGGGCCGATGGCGGGCAGGCCGCCGTGCCGATCTCGGCCGCAACAGATCGGCCCTCGCATGCACGGCGTTCCGAACGTTCTTGCAGAGTGCCCGCGCGAGGACGGCTCGCGGTCGTCTCTCGACCGGCCACGGTCGTGGACCTTGTCGAAGAGGTCCGCAGCCCTGGCCTCGTTGGCCGTGAAGAAATAGTCCGGTCCAACACGCGCTCGACCCTGGTTTCCGACTGTCCGCAATGCATGGCGTCGAGGCCTCATGCGTCTCCTAGAATGCCGGTGTTGCGCGTCGGCCAATGTCTCAGCCAGCAACGGGCTTGGCGCCTGGCTCCACTGCCTCGTTCAGGTTGGGCTCCGCCGCGCTCATATCGCACGTCATGCAAAAGATTGGCCGTCGGGACAGATGGCCGGCCACCGGGCATATGGCTGTCGAAACTCTCGGACGTATTCATAGTATTTTAGCCATGGTGATTGCGCGCCCAGATAGGATCGCCGCGATCCTGTCCACCCTATCGTCCATGAACGCCAGGCGCCGGCACTCCAGTCCATCGAAAACGTTCGCCACGTGAAAGATGCCGGTGCGAGCGCCACTGAACTGGCGGCATTGAAATTCGCTTCGCTGGGTGGATACGCTCCATGACGAGCAGGGTGCGGCGATTGAGGCCGCGAAGCAGGGACGTCAGGATCAGGCGCGCAGCATCATGTTCGGGGCCGAATACGAGCGGGAACTGAACCGCGCGGAAAATCTTCTGGAAAGATTCCGGTATGAACTCGACCAACGCACAGACGCGACGGTTAACGCGGCAACCGGGGTTGCGCGGAGCTGGAGAGCCGCATCCGAAGCAAC
>JBKJRE010000112.1:0-12808 GCA_046594775.1 Rhizobiaceae bacterium
TCGCCGGGCGGCGTCATGCCCTCGCGCGGTTCGGCGAGGTGCATGTCAGAATGCTGCTCGACTTCGCCGGAGACTGGGACCGGGCCCGTCCCCTGGTGATCAACTGCTATGCCGGGATCAGCCGGTCGACGGCGTCTGCCTACATCATCGCGGCGGCGCTTTCGCCGTTGCGCAACGAGGCGGAACTGGCGACGACGCTGCGCCGGCTGTCGCCGTCCGCGACGCCGAATATGAGGCTGGTGACGCTGGCCGACACCATGCTCGGCCGGGACGGCAGAATGATCGATGCCATCAGCGCGATAGGCCGCGGCGCCGACGCTTTCGAGGGCGTGCCGTTCGGTCTTCCGATCGACGGCTGAGCGAACGCGTCAGGCGGTCGGGGCAAGCCACTCCGAGAGCCCGGCCTTGCGGACGTCCTTGAGCAGACGCACGAAGCCGTCGGCCTGGAACTCCGCCGTCAGCCGGCCCTTTTGGGCTGTTGCCTGCGATGCCTCGCCAACCACGCCATGCGGATTGAGGTCCGAGGCTATCCAGGCGAAGGCATGTGTACCCGTCGGCCTGAGCAGATCGAATTCCTGCTCGGCGCGCTTGACGCTCGAAGCGAAATCCATCGCCTTCGTCAGGTCCACAAGGTCGGGACGGAAATGCAGCATCATGGACGTCTCGAAATCGCCGCCATGGATTCCGAAACGGTCCTCGATGTCGCTATAGAGACCGGCAGGCCGGCCGAAGCGCGACCAGCTCGTCTTGACCGCCAGCATGCCGAAGCGCACGCGCAACTCGCGCGTCACGATGCCCATTATCTCTTCGTTGCCGCCATGCGAATTGACGACGACGAGCTTCTTGACGCCGGCGCGGGCGACCGAGGCGCCAAGCTCTGTCCAGACTTCTATCAGTGTGGTTGGCGGCAGCGTCAGCGTGCCCGGTGCATGGAGATGTTCGTTGGACTTGCCGACGGCCTGGACCGGCAGGATCCTCACGTCGAGATCGTCCGGCAACCGCGCGATCATCGTGTCGAGCATGCCGTTCATGATGGTGGTGTCGGTCGACACCGGCAGATGGGGCCCGTGTTGCTCGATCGCCGCAACAGGCAGGACCGCGATGGTCGCTTCCGGATCGATCGAGGCATATTCGGTTGTGGGATAATCGCCCCACCAGACTTTTCTCGGTGTCACGCTGGCCTTCTCCGACAAGGCCCGACTTGTAGAGCGCCGAAGCGTTGCACGCAACGCATCGTGACCGAACAAGGGCCTTTAACCCGCGGCAGTGACCTCGATCTCTATCTTGAACTCGGGTCGTGAAAAACCCGCGACGATCATCAGGGTGGAGGCCGGCGCAGGGTCGGCGAACAGGCGGTCACGCACCGCCATGTATGGGTCCAGATACTCCCGGCCGGTGACATAGGCATTGATCCGTACGATGTCGGTCAGTCCAAGACCTGCTTCGCCAAGGATTGCCGCGATGTTGCCGAAGCAAAGTTCGGCCTGTGCGCCCGCGTCGTCGGGGACAGCATCGTCGGAACCGATGCCGAGTTGGCCCGAGCACAGCACAAGCCGTTTGCCGGCCGGCACTGCGACGCCGTGGCTGTAGCGAGCGAAGGGCGGCCTGATCGATCTGGGCGTGAGGAACTTGAACATGGCGCCTATCGTAGCGCCGCAGCGATCCTTGATTCAATCCGGACACGCGGTTTGTCCAACGTGGACTTCCGGCTAAAAAATGGGCACCATGCCTGCTGGGCCGTTGTCTGTTTCATCACTGCGCACCGCCTGCCGTGCGTCCTGGTGCGGAATGCCCGGTGGCACGCGTTTTGCTTGTTGTCATGATGTTGAAAATTCTCCCGCCTGAAGCGCGGAGACAAAACAAGGGTGGTGTCGATGCATAAGGTTCTGTTGATCTCGGCAAGCGCTATCGCGACGATCGCGGTCTCGGCGACAGGCGCTTTGGCCGTACCGGTGACGTTCGGGACGAACTGGTTGGCGCAGGCGGAACATGGCGGCTATTATCAGGCAGTGGCCGATGGCACATATGCCGATTGCGGCCTTGAGGTGACGATCATGCAGGGCGGACCGCAGGTCAGCGGTCGGCCTCTGTTGCTCGCCGGAAAGATCGACTTCTACATGGGCGGCAATATGCAACAGGCTTTCGATGCCGTGGTTCAGGACATCCCGTTGCGCGTTGTTGCGGCTTCCTTCCAGAAGGAGCCTCAGGTCGTGATGTCCCATCCGGGCGAGGGGCTCGACACCTGGGAGGATCTGCCGAAGGCGGAACAGTACATCATCGGTGATGAAGGCGCTCAAAGCTTCCTGTTGTGGATGGCAACCGAGTATGGGTTCGATGTTGCAAAGCGCGTTCCGTATACGTTCAACGCGGCACCCTTTATCGCCAACAAGAAGTCGATTCAGCAGGGCTACGTGACGTCCGAGCCTTATGCGGTCGAGAAGGAAGGTGGCTTCGTGCCCAACCAGTTCCTGCTCGCCGATTATGGCTACAACACCTATTCGACGACCATTGAAACCATGCAGGACACGATCGACAAGCGTCCCGAGGTCGTCCAGTGCTTTGTCGATGGCTCGGCCAAGGGCTGGTACAGCTACCTCTACGGCGATAATTCTGCCGCCAACGAGATGATCAAGAAGGACAATCCCGACATCACCGAAGAGCAGATCGCCTTCTCGATCGAACAGATGAAGAAGTTTGGCATCGTCGATTCCGGGGATACCGAAAAGCTTGGGATCGGCGCCATGACAGACGACCGCATCCAGAGTTTCTACGACAAGATGGTCAAGGCAAAGGTGCTGGCCGCGGGGATCGACATCAAGAAGTCCTATACGCTTGATTTCGTCAACAAGGGCGTCGGTCTCGATCTGAAGAATTGACGCCAGCCGCATGCTGCAGCAGATGGAGGCCCTGGCCGGTGGAGCAATGCGGAGGGACGGAAGTCCCCTTCTGGCGCTGCGCCATGTCGGCAAGACCTTTTCGAACGGCGTTACCGCCCTCGGCAATGTCGATCTGACCATTAGGGAAGGTGACTTTCTGAGCCTTCTCGGCCCGTCAGGCTGCGGCAAATCCACCGCGCTCAGGCTTATTGCAGGCTTGTCGACGCCGACGACAGGCCTCCTTGATTGGCACGGAGACGGCCTGAGGGACCGGTCGGAGATCGGTTTCGTTTTCCAGGAGCCGACGCTGCTGCCATGGGCGTCGGTCTTCGACAATGTCTGGCTGCCGCTCAGGCTGCGCGGCGTGTCGCGGTCCGATGCGACGCAGGCAATTCGCGAAATGATCGACCGGGTGCATCTCACCGGCTTCGAAAATGCCATGCCGCGCGAGCTTTCGGGCGGCATGAAG
The DNA here is from genome assembly GCA_046594775.1 of Rhizobiaceae bacterium. Lineage (GTDB taxonomy): Bacteria > Pseudomonadota > Alphaproteobacteria > Rhizobiales > Rhizobiaceae > CAMYMG01. The sequence goes on from JBKJRE010000112.1 coordinate 3,346, forward strand.
ATGCGGGTGTCGATTGCGCGCGGCCTGGTGACCAAGCCGCGTCTGCTGCTGATGGATGAGCCTTTCGCCGCGCTCGACGAGATCACCCGCTTCCGCCTCAACCACGATCTGCTCGAACTGTGGCAGGAGGAACGGTTCACGGTAGTCTTCGTCACGCACAGCGTGTTCGAGAGCGGGTTTCTGTCCAACCGCATTGTCGTCATGGCGGCGCGCCCCGGTCGGGTCTTCGACGAGATCGCCGTCGGCGCCGCCTATCCGCGCGACGAGGCGTTCCGCACCTCGCCAGAATACGCAGCGCTCTGCCGAGACACGTCGCAGGTGCTGGTCGATGCGATGCAGGCTGGGGCTCACGATGACCGCCATTGAGCGACCGGCAGCCTCTCTGATGCTCGATCCAGAGGAAGCCCGACGCGTCCGCGTCGCGCGCTTCGAACGTATCGGCCGCTGGCTGCTGCCGCTCGCCATCATGATCGCGGCGATCTGGCTGTGGGACCGTGTCTGCGTCTGGAACGGGATCCCGCGCTACATCCTGCCGCGTCCGGGCGAGGTGCTCTTCACGCTCTACTCGGATTCCGGTCTGCTGTTTTCGTCGCTGCTGGTGACACTCAAGATCACTTTCCTCGGCCTCTCGCTTGCCGTCGCCGGCGGCGTTGGGCTGGCAGTGCTGTTTGCCCAGTCCAAATGGGTCGAGATGTCGTTCTTTCCCTTCGCCATCGTGCTGCAGGTGACGCCGATCGTGGCGATCTTTCCGCTGATCAACATCTACGTCGACAACCAGACCGCCAAGCTTCTGCTCTGCGCCTGGATCGTCGCCTTTTTCCCGATCCTGTCCAACACGACGCTTGGCCTCAACTCGGTCGACCGGAACCTGCTCGATCTGTTCAAGCTCAATGGCGCGACGCGTTGGCAGCAGCTTGTGCATTTGCGCCTTCCGGCCGCGATGCCCTATTTCCTCGGCGGTCTCAAGATCGCCGGCGGCCTGTCGCTGATCGGCGCGGTGGTCGCGGAGTTTGTCGCGGGTTCTACCGGCCAGTCGTCGGGTCTCGCCTCGCGGATCATTGAGGCAGGCTACCGGCTGAATGCGCCGCGCCTGTTCGCCGCGCTGATACTGATTTCGTTTACCGGCATCGTCATCTTCCTGGTGCTCTCGCTGATCTCGCATCTCGTGCTGCGCCGCTGGCACGAGAGTGCGCTGAAGCAGGAGCGGTGAGGGTGAACGCACTCGACCTCCCTACTTCCGGTCCCTACACGCTGGTTAGTGCGCGACTCCATACCTCGCTGACGCCGGGTTTTTCCGCGCCGGGCGACGGTGACGGTTTCATCCTCGCGGACGTCGTGGTCGCGGATGGCAGGATTGTATCACTTCAGCCGCACCAATCGGCGACGCCGGGCATCGACCTCAAAGGTCGCATCGTGCTGCCCTGTTTCGTCGACTGCCACACGCATATCGACAAGGGTCATATCTGGCCGCGCAAGCCCAATCCCGACGGCTCGTTCATGGGTGCGCTCAACGCGACGGGCGAGGACCGGGCGGCCCGCTGGTCGGCCGACGATGTCGCGAGGCGAATGGATTTCTCGCTGCGCTCGGCTTACGCTCACGGCACCAAGGCGCTGCGCACGCATATCGACAGCGTCGCGCCGCAGGAGGCCATTTCGTGGCCGGTGTTCGAGATGATGCGCGAGAAGTGGCGCGGCAGGATCGACCTTCAGGGCGCATGTCTGCTCGGCATAGAGGGCGTGCGCGACAGAAAGTGGTTCGCTTCGCTGGCCAAGCGCGTCGCTGCGGCCAAGGGCGTACTCGGGGTCGTCAGCTATATGTTGCCGGACCTCGAGGAACTCGTCGACCATGTGTTCGCCACGGCGCAGGATCACGGCTTGGACCTCGATTTCCACGCCGACGAAACCGACGACGTGGCGGCGGTCTCGCTGAAGAAGCTCGGCGAGGCAGCGATCTGGAACGGCTTTAATGGAAAGATTCTCGTCGGCCATTGCTGTTCGCTTGCACGCCAGCCGGACCGCGACGTGCTGGACACACTGGACAAGGTCGCTCGCGCCAACATCGCGGTGGTCTCGTTGCCGATGTGCAACCTCTATCTGCAGGACCGGCGCGCCGACGGCACGACGCCGCGCTGGCGCGGCGTCACGCTGCTGCATGAAATGAAGGCGCGGGACATCCCGGTCGCGGTGGCTTCGGACAATACGCGCGACCCGTTCCATGCCTATGGGGATCTCGACATGCTGGAGGTATACCGTATGGCAACACGGATCCTGCACTTCGACCATCCGGTCGCCGACTGGCCGAAATCCGTCACGGCGACGCCGGCCGAGATCATGAGGCTAGACGGGGCAGGTGTTCTCGCCGCAGCCGGCCCGGCAGACTTCATCGTCTTTGATGGCCGGAGCTGGACCGAATTGCTGTCGCGCCCCGAATCGGATCGCATCGTGGTGCGCGACGGTCGGGCGATCGAGCGGGAACTGCCGGACTATGCCGAACTCGATGACCTGATGGCGTGATGCGATGGATCTGACTGCGTTGAAACGCGAGCTCGAAGGCATCCGGACCGAGGACAATCCGGCAATCGTGCAGCAGAAGAGCCGCGACTTCTACTGGTGCAGCCCGGTGCTGAAGCGGCAACTCGATCACGTCACCGGCGACATCATCGTCTCGCCGAAGGACGAGGCGCAGGTCATCCGCGTGCTCGGCGCCTGCCACGGGCATGGCGTTCCGGTGACGCCGCGCGGCACGGGCACCGGCAATTACGGCCAGGCGATGCCGCTGTCTGGCGGGGTTGTGCTGTCGCTGGCAGAGATGAATGCGGTGGCCTCGATTTCCCCCGGCCGCGTCGTCTGTGGACCAGGCGCGATCAGCGTCGATATCGACCGGGCGACGCGCGCGCACTCCGGGCAGGAACTGCGCATGCACCCGTCTACCTACAACACGGCGTCGATCGGCGGCTTCATTGCCGGCGGATCGGGCGGCGTGGGATCGATCAATTTCGGCGGCTTGCGCGATTTCGGCAACGTCTTGCGGTTGCGCGTTGTCACCATGGAGGCCGAGCCGAAGGTACTCGATCTCACGGGCGAGGATCTGCACAAGGTCACCCATGCCTACGGCACAAACGGCATCATCACCGAGGTCGAGATGCCGCTGACGGCGGCCTACGAGTGGGCAGACGTGGTCGTCGGTTTTGACACATTCATGGATTCTGCCCGCTACGGCAATGCACTGGCCTGTCAGGACGGACTGTTGACCAAGCTGATCACGCCGATCGCCGCGCCGGCGCCTTGGCTCTATTTCAAGAGGCACCAGAAATTCCTCAAGGAACAGCAGAGCATCTGCGCCGTCATGGTTGCTCCGCATTCCCTCGACGCCTTCCTCGCATTCACGCGGCGCGCCGGCGGCGATGTCCTCTACAATTCTGCGACGGCGTCGGATGTCGAGAAGAAGGGCCTGCCGCCGGCCTATGAACTGGCCTGGAATCACACGACGCTACGCGCGTTGCGGGTCGACCCTGCCATGACCTATCTGCAGTCCCTCTATCCGTTTCCCGGCCATATGGAACTGGTCGAGAGGATCGACGGTCTCTTTCCGGGCGAGGTGTTTTCCCATCTCGAATTCGTTCGCTTCGACGGCAACATCACCTGCTTCGGCCTCAACCTCGTGCGCTTCACCACCGAGGAAAGGCTCGACGAGATCATCCGCATATTTGAGCACAATGGCTGCCCGATCTTCAATCCGCATCGCTACACGCTTGAGGAAGGCGGCATGAAGCAGACCGACGACATCCAATTGGCCTTCAAGCGCGAGGCCGACCCGCAGGGCCTGCTCAACCCGGGGAAGATGATCGCCTGGGAAAATCCCGACTACGACTACCGGAGCGGCAAGACCTTCCTGTTCAAGGGTTTGCAGAAGGCAGGCTGACGCGTGGCATGAATATCCTCGTCCTTTACGCCCATCCGGTCGAAACGAGCTACAACGCGGCCCTGCACCGGCTTATCGTCGAGCGGCTTACATCGGCCGGCAATGCTGTCGACGACTGCGACCTCTACGCCGAGGATTTCGATCCACGACTAACGCGTGAGGATCGGCTCGCCTATCATGACGCGCGCGGCGAGGACGATCCGGCCTATCCCTGGGTGCGGAGGCTGCTCAACGCGGACGCGCTGGTGCTCTCCTTTCCGGTTTGGAACTACGGCTATCCGGCAATCCTGAAAGGCTTTTTTGACCGCGTGTTCCTGCCCGGCGTTTCGTTCAAGCTGGTCCAAGGCAAGGTCAGGCCGTCGCTGCACAACATCCGCAAGGTCGCGGCGGTTACGACCTATGGCGGCAGCCGGTTCCGTGCTTTCCTGATGGGCGACCCTCCGCGCAGGCTGGTCAAACGCATGCTGCGCGCCACGGTAAAGCCGGGCGCGCAGGTGTCCTATCTGGCGCATTACTCGATGAACCTTTCCACCGACACCTCACGGCAAGCATTCGCGGCGAAGGTGTCGGCCAAGATGGATGCATTTTGATGCGCTGGCTGGTCGTCTATTGCCACCCTGTGCCCGAAAGCTTTTGCGCCGGTCTGCGCGACGCCGCGATGGATGTGCTGCAGAGGCGAGGGGAGGAGGTGCGGCTCGTCGATCTCTACGCCGAGGGATTCGACCCTGTGATGGGACCTGAGGAACGGCGCGCCTACAACGACCGCGCGCCGAGCGATCCGGCGCTCGCGCCGCATATCGAGAACCTGAAATGGGCCGAGGCGATCCTCTTTGTCTACCCGACATGGTGGTACGGACTGCCGGCCATGCTGAAAGGCTGGCTCGACCGGGTCTGGGCCACGGACGTGGCGTTCAAGCTGCCGGACGAGGGTGCGCGCATCGTTTCGCTTATGCCGCATGTGAAGCGTATCGGCGTAGTGACGACCTGCGGCGCTCCATGGTGGTGGTCGGTGGTGATCGGGCAACCCGGCCGCCGGACGATCCTGCGCGGTATGCGGGCGCTATGCGCCTGGCGCTGCCGGACATTTTACTTCGCGCATTACGACATGGACCGCTCGTCACCAGAGAGCCGGGCAGCGTTTTCGGCGAGGGTCAAGCGTAAGCTGGCGACGTTCTAACCCCTCACGCGCTCTGATTGCGGATCATACATCGGCTTCAGCGAAGCCTCGGCGGCAAAGCGCTCGCCTGCGATCTCGATTTCATAGGAAGAGGCAAGCACATCGGCTTCGCTTGCACCCTTGCAAGGCACGTAGCCGAGTCCGATGGCGCCGCCGAGATAGTGGCCGTAATTGCCGCTGGTAATCGTGCCGACGATTGCGCCATCCCTGACGATCGCCTCATTGTGGAACAGCAACGGTTCGGGATCGCGCAGCCTGAACTGAACGAGCCTACGCTCAAGCCCGGCCTCGCGCTTGCTGAGTACGGCGTCGCGGCCGATGAATTCACCTTTCCCGGGCTTCACCGCGAAGCCGAGGCCGGCTTCCAGCACATGGTCCTCGTCGGTGATGTCGTGGCCGAAATGCCGGAAGGCCTTTTCGATACGGCAGGAATCGAGCGCATGCAGGCCGCAGAGTTTCAGGCCGAATCCGGTGCCTTCCTCCTCGATCACCTCGAAGACATGCGCGGTCTGGTCGGTCGGAACGTAGATCTCCCAGCCGAGTTCGCCGACATAGGTGACGCGGTGGGCGCGGGCGAGCCCCATGCCGATTTCGATCTCCTGAAACGTCCCGAAAGGATTGGTTTCGTTGGAGAAATCGTTCGGGCTCAGCCTTTGAATCAAGTCGCGTGAACGTGGACCCATCAGGCAAAGAACGCTCTCCGACGCGGTCACGTCGGTGATGACTGCGAATGCGTCGCCGAGATGCCTGCGCAGCCAGGCCAGGTCGCGCTGCAGCGTCGCGCCGGGCACCACGGCGAGGAAGGCTGTTTCCGACAACCGGCTGATAGTGAGGTCGCTCTCGATGCCGCCCTTGGCGTTGAGCATCTGGGTGTAGACGATCTTTCCGGACGCCACGTCGAGATCGTTGGCGCAGAGTTTCTGCAGGAACGGAAGAGCGTCGCGGCCTTCAATGCGGATCTTGCCGAACGAGGTCATGTCGAACAGGCCGACGCTGTTTCGGACTGCCAGATGCTCGTCTCGGTTGTTGTCGAACCAGTTCTGCCGCTTCCACGAATAGCGGTATTCGCGCTCCTGGCCTTCCTTCGCGAACCAGTTGGCGCGCTCCCAGCCGGCGACTTCGCCAAACACCGCCCCGCGCGCCTTCAGATGCTCGTGCAAGGGCGAGCGGCGCACACCTCGCGCCGACGCCATTTGGCGATAGGGGAAATGGTCGGCGTAGAGCAGGCCGAGCGTCTCGCTGACCCGCGCCTTCAGGTAGCTGCGGTTCTTCTGGAATGGATGGGTGCGACGGATATCGACTTCCCAGAGGTCGAAAGGTGCTTCGCCATCGTTGATCCACTGCGCCAGCGCCATGCCAGCGCCCCCCGACGACACGATGCCGATAGAATTGTAGCCGGTCGCCATCCAGTAGCCGGCCAGTTCCGGCGCCTCGCCGAGATAGTAGCGATCGTCGGGCGTAAAGCTCTCCGGGCCGTTGAAGAAGGTATGGATGCCGGCGGTCGCCAGCATCGGCATGCGGTTGACGCCCATCTCGAGGATCGGCTCGAAATGGTCCATGTCTTCCGGCAGTTGGTCGAAGCAGAAATCCTCCGAAATGCCGTTCATGCCCCAGGGCTTGGCCACCGGCTCGAAGGCGCCGAGCATCATCTTGCCGGCGTCTTCCTTGTAGTAGGCGCACTCGTCCGGCACACGCAGAACCGGCAGTCGGCCAAGGCCAGGGATAGCCTCCGTGACGAGGTAGAAATGCTCGCATGCATGCAAGGGGATCGAGACGCCCGACATGGCGCCGAGTTCGCGCGCCCACATGCCGGCGCAGTTGATGACGATGTCCGTCTCAATGGTTCCCTGCTCGTCACCTTGAGCCCACTTGACCCCGGTGACGCGGCCATCCTTGTTGTTCACGGCGGTGACCTTGACGCCTTCGACGATTTTCGCGCCGCGCTGGCGTGCGCCCTTGGCCAGCGCCATGGCGATGTTGGCCGGGTCGCACTGGCCGTCGAGCGGCAGGTGAACCGCGCCGACCACGCCATCCGTGTTGAGATGCGGGTACATCTGCTTGACCTCGGCGGGAGAGATTTCGCGCACATCGACGTCGAAGGCGCGCGCCACGGTGGCCTGGCGGTAGAGCTCGTGCTTGCGTTCCTCGGTCAGCGCCACAGAGATCGAACCGACCTGGCGCATGCCAGTGGCGACGCCGGTTTCCTCCTCAAGTCGGACATAGAGATCGGCGGAATATTTCGCGAGGCGGGTCATGTTCTGCGAGCCCCGCAACTGGCCGATCAGGCCCGCCGCGTGCCAGGTCGTGCCGCAGGTCAACTGCTTGCGCTCGAGTAATATGATGTCGGTCCAGCCGAGCTTGGCTAGGTGGTAGGCGACGGAGCAGCCGGATACGCCGCCGCCAATGATCACGGCACGCGCCATGGATGGAAGATCGGCCATTGGTCAGGCCGCCTTGCTGCTGCGGTAGGTCGATGCGAAGTGGCGCAGGCGGTTTGCGGCTTCCTGCAGGATCGCGTCGGGTTGGCACATGCTGATGCGAATATGGCCGGCGGCCGCTTCGCCGAAGCTCGACCCAGGCATGACGCCGACTTTTTCGGCGTCGAGCAGCGCCCAGGCAAACTTTTCGTCATTCGGCTCGATCGCCGAAATGTCGAGCATGACATACATGCCGCCCTCAGAGCCGCGCACGGTGACGTCGTTAAGGCCGCGTACCGCATCGAGGAAAAGGGTTCGCCGTGAGGCGTAGCGCTCGGCGATTTCCTTCACGCCGTACCCCTCATTCAGCGCCTCGACCGCAGCATGCGAAACGAAATCGTTGAGGCCGTAGGTGTTGACGAGGTTCAGGCTGACCAGCAGCGTGATCATGTCTTCCGGCCCCGTCAGCCAGCCGATGCGCCAGCCGGTCATGCCGTGGCTCTTCGACATGGAGTTGATAACCAGCGTGCGCTCGGCCATGCCGGGCAGGGCGCGCGGCGACAGATGCTCCCCGCCGCCCAGCGTCCAGTAGACCTCGTCAGACAGCAGCCAGAGATCGCGGCGGACGCAGAGCTCGGCGATGCCTTGGAGAGATTCTTGCGTGTAAACGGCGCCGGTCGGGTTGTTCGGAGAGTTGATCAGGATGGCCTTGGTGTTGGGCTTTAACGCCGCCTCAATGGCTTCGGCACGAGGCTGGAAACCGTCACTGGCCTCGGCTTCGACGATGGTAAATTCGGCGCCGGCCGACCTGAACGTGCCAGGATAGGTCGCGTAGTAGGGCGCAACAACGATCGCGTGGTCGCCAGGATCGAGAACGCCCATGACAGCGCAATAGAGCGCCGACTGGCCGCCCGGCGTGGCGATGATCTGCTCGGGGATTGTTGCGACACCGGTGCATTGCGTCGATATGCGCGCCATCGCCTCACGCAGGCCGGGAATGCCGGGCAGCTGCGTGTAGTGGTGATAGCCGGCACGCAAAGCCCTTATGCAGGCTTCGACCGATTCTGACGGCGTGTCGAAATCATGGTCGCCTACCGACAGCATGATGATCTTCTCGCCGGCCTGCTTGCGGGTCATGGCAGCGAAATGCACTTCCCAGCCGTCCTTGCCGGAGGGAATGATACCGGAAATGCGCTCTGACGGTCTCGGCATTCTAAGCTCTCAATCTTTCGTTCCTTGGGTCCCACATAGGCGCGTCCGGCTGGACGGTGGCCGAAAAGCGCTCGCCGAAAATCTCGACCTCAAGCTCTGTGCCTGGCTCGGTGAGATCAGCGCGCAGCATGCCGAGCGCGACCGATTTGTCGATCCTGTAGCCGAAGCCTCCTGACGTCGTCTCGCCGACGATCTTTCCTCCATGCCAGAGCGTCGACATGTAGGGCGCGTCGTGATCGGCGGCATCGACGGCGAGCGTCACAAAGCGCTTCTTCACACCCTGCTGCTTCTCGTTCAGCAGCGCGGCCTTGCCGCGGAAGGCCGGCTTGTCCCACTTGACGAAGCGTTCCAGCCCGCCCTGCAGGATCGTGTAGTCGGTCGACAGGTCGCCCTTCCAGGCCCGGTAGCCCTTTTCGAGCCGCAGCGAATCCAGCGCGAACATGCCGAATGGCCTAAGCCCATGCTTCTGTCCTGCCTCCCAGACTGCATCGAAGACGGCTGCGGTATCGCCGACTTTGGTGTGGATTTCCCAGCCGAGTTCGCCGGCAAAGGATACGCGCAAAAGCTTCGTCCAGCGGCCGGCGATAGAGGTTTCCTGATGCGTCAGCCAGGGCATCGACAAGTCGGCATCGCAGACATCGGCGAGGACTTTCCGCGCGTTCGGCCCGGAGAGGATTTGCGTCGCATATTCCTCGGTGCAGTCCACCAGTGTGAAAGCGGCATCGGCGGGCAGAT
>JBKJRE010000224.1:0-4321 GCA_046594775.1 Rhizobiaceae bacterium
CCGCTCGTAGCTTCACCCCTGGTCTCATCGCCGAATCTCCTTCGGCATCAGGGAATCAGCTGATCGGCCTCTCGCAAAATCACGAAAGAGTCAGCGCCGACGACCTTTGGTATAAGCCGGCTAATCGTCCCCTGGTGCACCTACGCGGATCCGGAGATTGCGCATGTCGGCCTCTATCCGCTTGACGCGCGACGCAAGCGCATATCGGCTAGGACGTTCACGATCCTGAGGTCCGAGGTGGATCGGGCCGTGATGGACGGCGAGGAAGAAGGGTTCGTCAAGATCCACGTCAAGGATGGCAGCGACAGGATCCTTGGCGCCACTGTGGTCGCGCGTCATGCCGGCGAGATGATCGATGGCATCTCACTGGCGATCGGCTCGGGAATGGGGTTGCGCGCCTTGGCAAATGTCATCCACACCTATCCGACTCAGGCGGAAGCCATCAAGATGGTTGCTGATGCGTATAACCGGACACGGCTGACGCCGCTTGTGCGCTCCTTTTCGGGGAGTTGGCTTTCATGGGCGCGGCGGTAACAGATCAGCCCGGCCGCCGACCAAGACTCGCTCTTGCCCGATAGTGAGGGGCGTCGAGCGGTCCGGCTCATATAGACGCGGGTTAAACATAACCTGAGTAGACTACGCCGACGATCGGCGCAGCACGCCACGCCCTTTGACCAGACATCTGATATCACCCCTTCGGATGACCGCTTTGCGCCTAATATCGGAAGTAGATACGTGAGTTTCTGCATCCTGAAAGCCGACATCGCCGGCGAACAGGGGGAGCCGCCTTCGACAGCAGGCGTCCTGTGGTTCGCCCCGACGTTTACCCTTTGAGATGTCCTTCGTCGGTCATCTCCAAAAGCTTCGACGCTCGTTCGGCAGCCTCCATAGCGGAGATCGCATCGAAAATCGTAGCGCCTTGAGACGCATTTCCGCTCACCATCTCGGCGAAGCCCTCTGCTTGGGCGCGCAACGCTGCCATGAAAATACCCTCTCCTTCAGGCGGCCAGTAGAATCGACAGTCCTCAAACCCCTGCGTCCCGAATATCTGGACCCAGCATGCGTCGCCAACGGTAAATCGCCTGCCCAGCGAGACCAACCCGGTGGCGCCTCCCGAGAGTGTGCAGAGCGCCTGCAGCGCGTCCGGGTCCCGTGGAACCGGGACGTCGAAGACAGACGAAGAAGCAGCGACGCTCATGCTGCCTATCTCCTGACCCGTCAGCCAGCGAAGCTGGTCGAATTCGTGCACCCCCATGTCCATAAAGGCGCCACCCCCGGTTGCACGGAATTGGGCACTTGGCGGCGTTTCGTCCCACTGGTAACAGGCAGCGTGATATAGGTTCCCGAACTGCCCGTCCGCGATCCTATGCCTGAGGTTCCTCAACGCCGGGACGAACCGCCGCCAGTATGCGATTTGAAGGGCGACACCGGCCCTGTCAGCCAAAGCAGCCGCCTGGCGTCCCTCCGCCGCCGACAGCCCGCAAGGCTTCTCACACAGGATGGGAAGTCCCGCCTGAGCGACTGCCGCAATAGTCTGCAGATGAAGGGCGCTTGGCACGGCGATCAGGACCCCGTCGAGTTCGCGGGCGGCCAACATTCCGTCAAGGTCCGCATGAAGTTTGAGGTTCAGATGGCCAAGTGTCGCCCTGATGGCCCCAGACGGTTCGGCAATCGCCACGATTTGAACGCCATCACTGCCCGCCAAGGCGCGCAAATGGGTCTGTCCCATGCGGCCAGCCCCGACAAGCCCCAGACGAAACACTGACATTCGCCTATTCTCCGATCCAAGCACTTGTTTGTCAGATCAGAAAGCCACCTGCTCGAACCGACCGGACGACGCCGATTTCAGCGCAGCCTCGCAGAGGATCATCGCCTTCCGGCCATCGTCTGCGCCGACCATGGGTCGGGCACCGGTTTCGACGGAAGCGATGAAAGAATCGAGTTCAGCAGAGTATGACTCGGCATAGCGATCGACAAAGAAATATAGGGGCTTGTCAGTTGCGATCGATTGGGCGCTCGATCTCTCTACCGACGTTGGCATGCGGTTTCCGGCGCGCAGCATCCCAAGCGAGCCATGGACCTCGATCCGCTGATCGTAGCCATACGTCGCCCGGACACTGTTGTTGATGTGACACTGACGACCGGAGGCGGTTCGCAGGATGAACATTGCCGTGTCGAAGTCGCCGAGTTTGGCATAGTAGGGTTCGACAAGCGAAGAGCCGCAGGCGAACAGCTGGACCGGTTCTTCGCCGAGAAGATAACGCGCCATGTCGAAATCATGGATCGTCATCTCCCGGAACACCCCGCCCCCCCCGGCAAGAGCCTCTTCGGTCTCTGGTTCAGGATCCCGGCTGGTGATGATCACTTGCTCGACCGAGCCGATTTCCCCTGCATCAAGCCTTGTCTTGAGCGATCGGAAGCTCGGATCGAAGCGGCGATTGAAGCCTATCTGGAAGATAACCCCGGCCTGCTCGACCGCAGCAAGGCACTCGTCGGTCCGGCCGATGTCGAGGTCGATCGGCTTCTCGCAGAATATGGCCTTGCCCTTTGCCGCCGCTTGAGTGGCCAGATCGGCGTGGGTACGTGTCGCCGAAGCGATGACCACGGCCTTGACTGCGGGATCATCCATCACTGTGGCGGTCGTGGCCAGTTCCGCGCCCGTCGCGGCGGCAATCGACAGGGCCGCTTCCGAGCGAGGGTCGACGATATACCGAAGCCGGACCCGGGGGTGCCTGGCCAGATTTTCTGCATGCACGGATCCGATGAGACCGGCGCCAAACAGGGCTATATCGAACATTTCAACCTCGTTTGCGGGATAGTTGGCATTATTGGGCTGGGGTGTCGCCGCCTGCCACCATCGCGAGTTCGGCCTGGAGATATTTGAGGTCGCGACCGCCGGCCATCATGTCGATAACTTCCGTCTCACTGATATCGCCGCGCGCGAAAGTTCCCATAGATTTGCCGCGATTGAGCAGGGTAAAGACGTCGCCTACCGGATAGGCATGATGGATGTTGTGAGTGATGAAGATCACCGCAAGTCCCCTGGCCCGGGCCTGAGCCACGTAGCGCAGCACGATCGCCGCCTGGTGGACGCCGAGCGCGGAGGTAGGCTCATCGAGGATCAGCACGCGGGCGCCGTGGTATACTGCCCGCGCAATCGCCACACATTGCCGCTCACCACCTGACAGGGTCCCAACTGCCTGTTGCGGATCGCGCACGTTGATGCCGATCTTTCCCAGTTCGTCGAAGACGATGGTATCCGCGCGCTTCAGGTCCATGCGTTTGGTCACAAAGCGACCCTTGGTCAATTCGCGCCCGAGAAAGAAATTGCGGGTGATCGACATGAGCGGGATCATCGACAGATCCTGGAATACAGTAGCGATGCCCCGGTCGAGCGCCTCCCGCGGCGACTTGAACAGCACTTTTTCGCCATCCACCAGCAATTCGCCATCGCTGGGCTGATGCACGCCGGAGAGCGTCTTGATGAGCGTCGACTTACCGGCCCCATTGTCGCCCAGCAGGCAATGCACCTGGCCGGAATGGGCTGCAAACGAGATATCCTGAAGGGCCACCACAGAACCGAACCGGCGACTGACATTCCGCAATTCTATGATCGGCTGGATGGTGGGCGCGGGGCTCGTCATTAGCGCGCCTCCGTGGCCTTGCGACGCACATAGTTGTTCACCAGAACGGCAAGAAGGAGCATCGCGCCGAGGAAAACTTGGAACCAGTCCGTGTCGATACCGGTATAGTAGATGCCCATTTCGACCGTGCCGAAGATCAGCGCTCCAAACATGGCGCCAACTGCAGATCCGTAGCCGCCAGTAAGCAGGCAACCGCCAATAACCGCCGCGATAATTGCCTGAAACTCCTTCTGGAAGCCGCGCAGCGTGTCGGCCGAACCGGATTCGAGGACCTGAATGACGGCGAACAGAGTTGCAGCGCAGGCACTTCCAACGAACAGAAGTATTTTTACCCGATCAACCGGCACTCCAACGTTCCGCGCCGCGCGAGGGTCTCCTCCAGCCGCGTAGATCCAGTTTCCGAACCGCGTCTTGACCAGAACCCATGTCGCAAGGGCGGTCAGCAGGAGCCACCATGCAATCGACATGGAGAGGCCCTGGACTATCGGCGCACCATCCGGGCGCGCGGCGATCCAGCCATGGTTGGCAAACCACTGGAATAGGGGGTAGCCGAATTTGCCGCCAAACAGATTGACGACGAAGCTGTCGGCCTGGCCCTCGGTGATGTAGGGGATCTGCGTCCGGCCAGTGACGCCGCGTGTTATGGCGAGTGTGAGACCGCGCAGAATGAACAGTCC
>JBKJRE010000051.1:0-4680 GCA_046594775.1 Rhizobiaceae bacterium
ATACCGCCATCAGACAATCGGGCGATCGATTCTCGGCACTCCGGAGACGGTGCAATCCTTCACCTCCGCGCACATACATGACTATATTGGCGTTCGATATAGTCATGTATGTGCGCGGAGGTGAAGGATTGCACCGTCTCCGGAGTGCCGAGAATCGATCGCCCGATTGTCTGATGGCGGTATGCTGTCTCGGTGAACTTGTCGAAAACGATATCGTCTGGCGTGTCGTGCGCAGCGCCGATCTCCTGGACGATCACATTTTGCTCGCGTTCTAGCTCGCCTGCGTCGAACTTCGATTCAGTCAGGATGTCGGCAAGAATATCGACGGCCAGAGGCACGTCGTCGCGCAGCACTCGCGCATAGTAGGATGTTGTCTCGACGCTCGTTGCGGCGTTGATCTCGCCTCCGACATTCTCGATGTCCGAAGCGATCTGGAAGGCCGTGCGACGTGATGTTCCCTTGAAGGCCATATGCTCGAGCAGGTGAGCCATGCCGTGCTCGTTGTCGCGTTCATTGCGTGCCCCGGACTTTATCCAGACACCGAGAGCGACAGATTCCATGCTTGGAAGGGTTTCGGTTGCGACTGTCAGGCCGTTCGACAGACGGCTTACCTCAACACCCATATGAACTATGCTCCCCAACGCGCCGCTCGCGCTAGGCGGCCAATATGATCTTCCAACATTTTTAGATCGGATGGAAGTACCGTGGATCTTTCCTCGGCCGACATCAATCCGGCAAGCCTCATGGGAAGCTCCGGCCGGATGCCGCAGGCGCTTTCGACCGATGCCGGAAATTTGGCGGGATGGGCCGTCGCAAGCACGATCATGGGTGCGTCGCCAGCGCCAATTTCGTCGGCCACGTGTATCGCATTGGCCGTATGCGGATCGACCAGATACCCGTTTGCATCGAGCATGGCCCGGATGGTCGCTGCTGCCTGATCGACCGAGGTGCGGCCCGCATCGAAATCGCCGCGAATGCGCGCCATCGTTGCGGCGTCGATGGTGAAGCCGCCGGATTGGCGCAGGCTTGCCATATAGGCTCGGACGATTGATGCATCGCGCCCGCCAGCTTCGAAAAGCAGTCTTTCGAAATTTGACGACACCTGAATGTCCATCGAGGGCGATGTGGTCTCGACGACGCCGTTCGTCCGGTATTCGCCCGACGCAAGGGTGCGTGCGAGAATGTCGTTGTCGTTGGTGGCGATGATCAGGCGATCTATCGGCAGGCCCATGCGCTTGGCGGCATAGCCGGCGAAAATGTCGCCGAAATTGCCCGTTGGCACGGTAAAGGAGACCGATCGATCCGGGCTGCCGAGTGAGATCGCCGAAGAAAAGAAGTAGACGATCTGCGCCATGATGCGCGCCCAGTTGATGGAATTGACGCCCGAAAGCGCGACCCGGTCCCGGAACGCATGGTCGTTGAACATGTCCTTGACCAGCGCCTGGCAGTCGTCGAAATTTCCCTCGATGGCCAGCGCGTGGACGTTGGCCGCGCTCGACGTCGTCATCTGGAGACGTTGTACATCGGACACTTTTCCATGCGGATAGAGAATGAAAATGTCGGTCCGGTCACGTCCCGCAAAGGCGTCGATCGCAGCACCACCCGTGTCGCCCGAGGTCGCCCCGGCGATGGTGGCGCGCTGCCCCCTTTCGGCCAGGACGTGGTCCATCAGCCGCGCCAGCAGTTGCATCGCAACGTCCTTGAACGCCAGCGTAGGACCATGGAAAAGCTCGAGAACGAACGTGTTCCGGTCGCTCTGGACGAGCGGGCAGATGGCCTGGTGGTGAAATGTTGCGTAGGCCTCTCGCACGAGCTTTTCGAAAACGTCCGGCGCGATTTCGCCGCCGAGAAACGGAGTCAGGATACGAATGGCGAGATCGGGGTAGGATAGCCCGCGCATCGCACGAATTTCTGCGGCGCTGAATTGCGGCCAGGCCTTCGGGACATAGAGGCCTCCATCGCGCGCCAGTCCTGCAAGAACTGCATCCGAGAAGCCAAGTTCGGGCGCCTCGCCCCGCGTGCTTATATACTGCATGCTCATCCGTTCATGACATCGGCCCGATCCGTTAAGGGTTCCGGCTGCGTAATTGTGCGATCCGTCAGTCGCATTTTTGCCGCGCAGTTGCTATAGAGCGGCGGCTTTGCGGAAGGGAATTTCTGGTCATGGTTCGTCAATCCAATTCCGGTCGCTTTCTGGCGGCTGTCACTGTCGCCTGCCTTACTCTGGGCGTCGCAGGTTGTCAGTCTGGCGGGACCGGCAGTTTCCTCAACCTTGGGGGCAAGGACAACAAGCAGGCACAGGAGCCGGACAAGGGCAAGGTTCTGGCCAGCGACCTGCTCGGGTATTGTCCCAAGGTGACGCTCAAGGAAGAGACTGGCTATTTCAACAAATATGCCAAGGGCGGCGATGGCGACTCAGCCAAGCTCCTCTACCAGGCGTCGATCGGGGACGTCACACGTAGCTGCAGCAGGGCAGGCGGCATGTTGACCATGAATATTGCCGTCGCAGGCCGCGTCGTGCCTGGTCCTGCCGCCTCAGCCGGGCCGATCAACATGCCCATACGAATCGCGGTAAGTCGAGGCGATGAGGTCCTTTATTCACAGTTGCACGATTACCAGGTGTCCCTTGGCAGTGAGGTCGCCCAGTTTGTCTTCAACGATCCCAATGTCGTCGTGCCGATCCCGGCGGAACGCAGCCTGCGGGTCTTTGCCGGATTTGACGCGGGGCCGCCGAAGAAGAAGACGCAGGAATAGACCTTTCGGCGGAGCGTCGTCACGCGTCCACCGACCACTCCACGAGAGCCGCCAGAACGCCCCTGAAGTCCGCCCAGCGTCGGATCACGGTTTCGGCGCCGGCTTCGGTCAGCGCGTCGGAGTGGCCGGGATAGCTGTGCGAAGCGCCGGTAAACCCTATGACGCGCATCCCTGCAGCCTTGGCGCCGGCTATTCCATGCACGGAATCCTCGATCACGAATGTACTTTGCGGATCGGCACCCAGCGTTGCGGCGGCGTGCAGGAAAACATCGGGTGCGGGCTTCGGTTTCTTGGAAGACGTATCAAGCGATGAAAAGACGCGGCCGGCAAACAGCGGCAAGAGCGCTGTCTTGGTCAGCATCATCTCCAGTCGTTCGCTGCTCGAGTTTGAACAGACGCAGCGTTTGACGGTGGCGCTCGCCACGGCATCATGCGCCCCTTCGATGGCCCTGACCTGCGCCTTAAGCTTGCGGTCGACGAGCTTCTCGGCCTGATCGATCAACGATGCCTGGAATGGAATTGCCGCAGCCTTCTCGATCCTAAGCATGATGTCGCTAAAGGTCAGGCCGGCGTACAGCTCCGATATTTCCTCTCCCGTGATCGGGTAGCCGGCAGCCGTGAGCAGCTCGGCCTCGGCGCTGGCGGCGATGATTTCGCTGTCGACGAGCACGCCGTCGCAATCGAAAATGACAAGATCTGGTTGAGGCATGGTGTTCCGGTATGTGAGCCTGGTTCGCCCGATCCGCATGAGCGGCGATGCGGCGCGGCTTACACGATGGCGCGGCTTTCGGCAAACCAGCGACCCTGCTTCACTAAATATTTACGCTAAACGGTAACCATAACATCCAACGACAAGTAACGCGTAAATCAGGTGCCCGAATGTCCGCAGTAGCGCTTCTCGACGATGCTCCTTCCGTTTCCAACCAGCCCGCATGGATGAACACCATCCTTAAAGGCGACTGTGTAGCGGCGCTCGATTCTCTTCCCGACAAGTCCATTGACATCATCTTCGCCGACCCTCCCTACAATCTTCAGCTGGAAGGCGAGTTGTTTCGCCCTGACCAGTCGAAGGTCGACGCGGTCGACGATCACTGGGACCAGTTCGAAAGTTTCGCTGCCTATGACGCATTTACACGTGCCTGGCTCCTGGCTGCGCGCCGGGTTCTGAACCCCAACGGCACAATCTGGGTGATCGGCTCCTACCACAATATATTCCGCGTCGGCGCCACGATGCAGGATCTGGGGTTCTGGATTTTGAATGATGTCGTGTGGCGCAAGACCAACCCGATGCCCAATTTCCGGGGCCGCAGATTCCAGAATGCCCACGAAACCATGATCTGGGCTTCGCGGGATCAAAAGGGCAAGGGCTACACGTTCAATTACGATGCGTTGAAGGCCTCCAACGACGACATTCAAATGCGTTCGGACTGGCTGTTTCCGATTTGCACCGGCAACGAGCGACTGAAGAACGACCAGGGTGACAAGCTGCATCCGACGCAGAAACCAGAGGCTTTGCTGGCCCGCATCATGCTTGCATCCAGCAAGCCTGGCGACGTCGTGCTCGACCCGTTCTTCGGATCCGGGACAACAGGCGCGGTGGCCAAGCGTCTGGGGCGAAACTTTGTCGGTGTCGAGCGTGAGCAGGCCTATATCGATGCAGCCAATGAGCGCATCGCCAGTGTTCGGCCGATGGCGCTGACAGATCTCGAGGGCATGCCCAGCAAGCGCGCCGAACCACGTGTCGCCTTTGTCAGCCTGCTCGATGCAGGCGTCATGAAACCGGGCACCATGCTTTACGATTCTAGGAAGCGATGGGCAGCCCGGGTTCGGGCCGACGGCACGCTTTCAGTAGGGGACAGGGCAGGGTCGATCCACAAGATCGGCGCCGAGGTGCAGGGCCTGGATGCCTGCAATGGCTGGACGTTC
>JBKJRE010000471.1:0-8491 GCA_046594775.1 Rhizobiaceae bacterium
AAAGTTCGCCACTTCGATTGTCATCGCCGCGCATACATCGATCTCCGAATCCCTTCAGAGACAATGAATCACGCCAAATGCTTCGCCGCGAGCGACTTTTTCAACAGCCTGCTAGAGGGAGCTGGGGCAAGGAGCCTTTCGGCGCCTGGCCCATGGCACGACAGGCGGTGGCCCTATTTGCGGCCAATAGCTCGCGCATAGTCGACCGGAAAGCGGGACGATGCCGGTCCGTCGTGGACCAATCGGAACCAGCCTTTGGCAAGATGTTGGAGGTCGGGATGACGGTTGTGCTTGAGCAGGATGTGGTTGTCGAAAAAAGCTCGCGACGCTCTGGCGGACGCGAGGCACGCCGGGCCATGCGGGCCGCGCCGCTCGCCGACGATGTCCGTCCCATCCGCCCGGGTCTCGAAGGCGGACGCTACAAGGCGCTTGCCGACAACGATCTGGAACGCATCCATGAAGCCGTGCTGACGCTTCTGGAAACAGTCGGCTTCGCCAATGCCGTTCCCAGTTGCATTGACGCGCTGACGCGGGTCGGCGCCAGCCATGACGCCGACGGCCGCATCCGGTTTCCGCGCGCGCTGGTCATGGAGACCATCAGGAACGCGGCACGCAATTTCACGCTGCACGGCCAAGACCCGAAGCACGACATGCTGATCCGGGGCACACGCGTTCACTACGGCACCGCGGGCGCCGCCGTTCACCTTGTCGATGTCGAGAAGCACGAATACCGGGAATCCCTGCTTCAGGATATTTACGACGCGGCGCGCATCGTCGACGGGCTCGACAACATCCACTTCTTCCAGCGCCCCATGGTGCCGCGCGATATTCCGGACCCCGCCGAGATGGACTTCAACACGCTTTACGCCTGCGTGATGGGGACGTCGAAGCATGTCGGCACGAGCTTCACCGTTCGCGAAAATGTCGCGCCGGCGCTGGAGATGCTCTACGCGATAGCCGGCGGCGAGGACAATTTCCGCGCCCGGCCCTTCGTCTCCAACTCCAACTGCTTCGTCGTGCCGCCGATGAAATTCGCCGAGGACGCCTGTGGCGTGCTCGAGGCCTGCGTGGAGGGCGGCATCCCGATTCTGCTGCTTTCCGCCGGCCAGGCAGGCGCCACCGCGCCCGCCGCGATCGCCGGAGCCGTCGTGCAGGCGGTGGCCGAAGTGCTCGCGGGTCTCGTCTACGTCAACGCGATCGAGCCAGGCCATCCCTGCATCTTCGGCACCTGGCCCTTTGTCTCCGACCTCAGGACCGGCGCCATGTCGGGCGGCTCGGCCGAGCAGGCGCTGCTGACGTCTGCCTGCGCGCAGATGGCGCAGTTCTACGACCTGCCCGGCGGCTCGGCGGCCGGCATGGCCGATTCCAAGCTGCCGGACATACAGTCCGGCTATGAAAAGGGCATCACCAACGTCATGGCCGGCCTGTCGGGGCTCAATCTTGTCTACGAATCTGCCGGCATGCACGCCTCGCTGCTCGGCTTCTGCCTGGAAAGCCTGATCATCGACAATGACATGCTCGGCCACTGCCAGCGCTGCGTGCGCGGGATCGAGGTGACCGAGGCAGCGCTGTCGATCGACACCATCGCCGAGGTCTGCATGCAGGGGCCGGGACACTATCTCGGCAACGAGCAGACGCTGAGGCTGATGCAGACGGAGTATTTCTACCCGGCAATCGGCGATCGCTTCTCCCCCAAGGAGTGGAACGAAAAGGGCAAGCCCGATATCCTGACGCGCGCCATCGCCGAGAAGAAGCGCATTCTGGCCGAGCGCTTTCCGGGCCATGTCCCGCGGTCCATGGACGACAGGCTCCGCGCGCGTTTCGGCGAGATGATCAAGCTGCCACGCTCAGGCATGGGACACTGACCCGGATCGCCTCGGCGCCTACGCCGGCGCCCGGGACAGCGCCGATCTAAGACGGGGCGCGGCGAAATCGAGAAACGCCCTGAGCTTGATTGGCAGGAGCCCCTGGCCGGCGTGCACGAGGCTGACCTGCCATGGCTCGGGCTCGAAATCCCGCAGCACGATGTCGAGCAGCCCGGCGCGCTGCTGCGCGGCCACCTGATAGGAAAGCACGCGCGTCACGCCGAGCCCGGCCACCACGGCGTCGATAGCCGCTTCGGCGGTGTTGACGACGAGTCGCGACCGCACGCGGACCGCCTGCTTGGCCTTGCCCGCCGCGAAGGCCCAGCTGACCGGCGAGCCCAGTGCATCAAGGGTTATGCACGCACGCGACGACAGGGCCAGCGGCGTATCCGGCACGCCATGTTCGGCGAAATAGGCCGGGCTGCCGCACACCACACGGCGGATTTCGCCGAGCCTGATGGCGACAAGGCTGCTGTCCGGCAGGGCGCCGATCCGCAAGGCGACATCGACGTTCTCGTCGAGCAGGTGAACTACCCGGTCGGCCAGCACCAGCCTGATATCGATCTCGGGATAGGCGCTGAGGAACTCGACCACGAGAGGCAGGACGTGAAGGCGGCCGAACACGACGGGCGCCGTGACCACGAGATCGCCGCGCGGCGCGCTGTATTCGCCCGATGCGGCGCGCTCGGCTTCCTCGACATCGGCGAGGATGCGCTTGCACGCGGCAACGTAGGACTGGCCGGCTTCAGTGAGCAGGATACGGCGGCTTGAGCGAATGAAAAGCCGGGTCCCGAGCAACGCCTCGAGGTCGGAAATCTTGCGACTGACCGTCGACAAAGGCGAGCCCATGCGCCGCGCTGCAGCGGAAAGGCTGCCGGTTTCGACGACCGCCAACAAGACCGACATGGCATCGAGGCGGTCCATATCTCCTCCCATATTATGATAGGATAGCTCCTTATATTGCCAGATTGTTGCTCATATTGGAAGGACATATGTTCTTGTCGTCGAGCCATTTAGGCCGATTTAGCCGAGGAGAGAATGCGATGTCCCGCCTGCCAATTCCTGCCAGCATCGACGACGCACCTGAGAAGTCCCGCCCGCTGCTTGAAGCGGTCAAGAAGCAGCTTGGCGTTGTGCCGAACCTGTTTCGCCTGGTCTCGACCAGCCCCACCGCGCTCGAAGGTTATCTCGGCCTTTCCGGCGCGCTTGGCAAAGGCCGTCTGCCGGCACCGACCCGCGAACGCATCGCGCTGGCCGTCGCCGAGATCAATGGCTGCGACTATTGCCTGTCCGCCCACAGCTATCTCGGCAAGAATCTTGCCAAGCTCGACGAAGCGGAAATGGCAGCCAATCGCAGCGGCCATTCGAACGACCCCACGGCCGGCGCAGCCGTTCAATTCGCCGCCAAGGTCACACGCCAGCGCGGCCGAGTCAGCGAGGACGATCTGCGTGCGGTGAAACTCGCAGGATATGACCAAGCCCAGATCATCGAGATCGTCCAGCATGTCGCTCTGAACGTGTGGACCAACTACATGAACAATGTCGCCGAGACGGATATCGACTTCCCTGTGGTTAACGCACGGGCGGCTGCCTGACGGCGGCAGGGCCAATGCACCCAAGGAGCATCGCATGGATCGTCCACCATTGCCGCCGTTCACCGCCGAGACTGCAGCTCAGAAAGCCCGCGGGGCCGAAGACGCCTGGAATTCGCGTGACCCTGCCAGGGTTGCGCTCGCCTACACTGAGGACAGCGCCTGGCGCAACCGGTCAGAATTCCTGCAGGGCCGCAGGGCGATCGAGGAATTCCTGACGCGCAAGTGGAACAAGGAACTCGACTACCGGCTGGTCAAGGAGGTCTGGGCGTTTCACGAGAACCGCATCGCGGTACGCTTCGCCTATGAGTGGCGCGAGGCAAGCGGCCAGTGGTTTCGCGCCTATGGTAACGAAAACTGGGAATTCGACGAGCATGGTCTGATGCGCACGCGCATTGCCAGCATAAACGACCTTCAGATTACGGAAGCGGAACGCAAATATCACTGGACGATCGGGCGAAGGCCCGACGATCATCCAGGCCTAAGCGCGCTTGGTCTTTGACGGAGTCCGACATGAAATCAGAACGTTATTCCAGCGACGTGGCCTTCACCCCCGCGGTCAAGGCCATCCAGACCCGCAAGGGCTCGCGCCCGGGCTATGCGCATATGGAGGAGAAGGGCGGCTGGGCGACGCGCATCCCGCACGACCTGAAGACGTTCATCGAAGCGCAGACGAGCGCGTTCCTGGCCACGGCGAACGCCGAGGGACAGCCCTATATCCAGCATCGCGGCGGCCCCGCCGGGTTTCTGCGGGTGATCGACGAGCGGACGATCGGGTTCGTCGATTTTTCGGGCAACCGGCAGTATGTCACAGCGGGAAATCTCGCCGAGAACGCCAAAGCGCATCTGTTCCTGATCGACTATGCCAACCGGCGCCGGGTGAAGATCTGGGGCGCGGCACACATTGTCGAAAACGATGCGGAATTGTCAGCCGGACTGATGCCCGAGGGCTATCGGGCGCGTGCCGAGCAGGTGATCCTGTTCACCGTGACCGCGTGGGACGCCAATTGCCCGCAACACATTCCCCAGCGTTTCGACGCGGCCGATGTGGCCGCTGCCCTTGCCGAACGCGACAGCCGCATCGCCGGGCTGGAAGCCGAAGTGGCGAGACTGAGCGTGCCGGCGTGAGCATGCCGGCATCGCTGAGTATCCGTATCCGTGATGGTCAAGGGGACCATCTGCATCCTCACTCGACCGACGTACCCAAGAGAGCGATCGTCAGGGCTAACAGCGCCAGCGCCAGATAGAGGGGCGCTCGGCGCCGATAGTCCAGGTTGCGCCAGGCGGCGGTCGCCGCGATCAGCGCCTGCAGGGCGTAGTAGAGCGCGAAGGCGCGCGATGCATAGCTGATGATCTGGAAGACATCCGTCGACCAGGTCAGAACCAGCCCCACAGCGACAAGCACCGCATACGCCACTCTTTCGGAGACAATCCCGCGCGTCAGTTCGGCGATCAGGCCGCCCGAACCGCTGGTGTCGGCAACCGCCGCGCTGAACTGCGCGCTGAGAGCGGCCGCGACCAAAAGCACCGGCAGGATCGGCGCAACGATCTCCATCATCGATATGATTGCCGTCTCGTCGAGCGCAAACGCCTTCGGTGGCAGCGCGAAGGACAGAAACCCGATATAGATCATATAAATCAGGGTCGCCAAGCCTTGCGCCAGCAGCATGGAGCGGATTCGCGTCCGGGCCGGGTAGTTGGCGCCAAGATAACGCGATGTCTCGAACCCTTGCACCGTGACGATCAGGCCGAAGGCGAGAGTCACGCTCGTCCATCCAGTCAAAGCCGGAGCATCGAACACCAGTTCGCCGCTACCCGCCTGTTCAAAGAAATAGCGCCCCAGGCCGACCAGCAGGCCGGTAATGATGGCCAGCTTGATGCCGACCGAAACCTGCTCCATCCGCTCAAGCGCCTTGAAGCCGCGCGTCCAGCCGACGGCGAGGATCAGCAGCAGGACGGCACTGGTGAGCAGTCTCGCATGCTGGTCATCATTGACCGGAGTCAGGCTGACGCCGAAAGCGCCGAACAGGTTGAGATAGTAGGCGACGGAAATGAAATAGGCGAAGGCGAGCGCCCATGATGCCGCGGTCTCCAGCCTCTCTTCCGCCACCGGGCGTTGGCCTTGTTCCCGGTCGATGACGGCCATGTTGAAACGGATGGCGCCACCGAAGAGCCAGGCGACAACGCACAGAGCCGCCATTACCAGCGGTGCGTATACGCCATAGGAAGCATCCAGTATGGGACCCAGCACGAGAAAGCCGCTGCCGATGATCGAGGCAAGCGGCGTTATCGTCGCGCGCCAGGTCGGCGCGCGCGCCAAGGGCGGATAGACCAGCAGCGCCGCCGCCGCGAGGGTGGCGGCCAGCACCAGCAGGCTCTGCGTTCCGGGCATGGCTAGCCGGCGGCGCTTGCGGGTCGGCGGGCTGTCGTTGCGCTGATGAGAACCTCAATCGGCAATCGGGCGCTGTGCAGGCCGGACGGGATGTGCCTCGCCGGCATCCGATTTAGTGATTGTCCCTCGGCACACCCTTGGTGTGAGCGACATCCAGATATTTGATCGCCGGTTTCAACACCATTCCCTCGGATAACTGGTCCACCATGGAGCGCTGGATTTCCTGCCAGGGTGTCTGGTGTTCCGGATAGGCGTAACCGCCATTGTCCTGCAGTTCGGCGCGGCGGCGGGCAATCTCGTCGTCGGGAACCAGAATGTCGGCGGTGCCCTTGCGAAGGTCTATGCGAACCCGGTCGCCGGTTCTGACCAGCGCCAGCCCGCCGCCGATCGCGGCTTCCGGCGACGCGTTCAGGATCGAAGGCGAGCCCGACGTTCCAGACTGGCGTCCGTCGCCGACGCAGGCGAGCGCATGAATGCCCTTCTTGATCAGGTAGGCCGGCGGCTGCATGTTGACGACTTCGGCGCCGCCCGGATAGCCGACCGGACCGGCGCCACGCATGAACAGGATGCTGTGTTCGTCTATGCCCTGCGCCGGATCGTCGATGCGCGCATGATAGTCCTCCGGACCGTCGAACACCATGGCGTTCCCCTCGAAGGCTTCCGGGTCTTCGGGATTGGACAGGTAGCGGGCGCGGAATTCCGGCGATACGCCACTGGTCTTCATGATGGCGCTGTCGAACAGGTTGCCCTTGAGGTTGATGAAGCCGGCGTCGGCCATCAATGGTTTGCCGGCCGAATAGATGACGTCCGGATTTTCATTGACCACGCTCTTGCAGTTCTCGCCCATCGACTTGCCGTTGACAGTGAGAGCGTCCGGATGCGGCAGCAGGCCACCCTTCATCAGTTCCATGACCACGGCGGGCACGCCGCCGGCATGATGATAATCCTCGCCGAGATACTCGCCGGCGGGCTGCAGATTTACCAACAGCGGCACCTTATGGCCGATCGCCTGCCAATCATCATTGTCGAGCTTGACCCCAAGATGACGGGCAATGGCGTTGAGATGGATCGGCGCGTTGGTGGAACCGCCGATTGCCGAATTGACGACGACGGCATTTTCGAACGCCTCGCGGGTCATGATCTGCGACGGCTTCAGATCCTCGTGCACCATGCCAACGATGCGCTTGCCGGTTTCATAGGCGATCTGGCCACGCTCCCGGTAGGGCGCCGGAATGGCGGCCGAACCCGGCAACTGCATGCCGAGCGCTTCAGCCAACGAGTTCATCGTGGTGGCCGTGCCCATGGTGTTGCAATAGCCGACCGATGGAGCCGACGAGGCGACGATGTCCATGAATTCGTCATAGCCGATCTCACCCGTCGAGAGGCGCTGGCGCGATTCCCAGACAATGGTGCCCGAACCTGTGCGCTTGCCCTTGTGCCAGCCATTGAGCATCGGCCCCACCGACAGTGCGATCGCCGGAATGTTGACCGTGGCGGCGGCCATCAGCAGCGCCGGCGTCGTCTTGTCGCAGCCGATTGTCAGAACCACGCCGTCGAGCGGATAACCGTAAAGTATCTCGACCAGCGAGAGATAGGCGAGGTTGCGGTCAAGCGCGGCGGTCGGGCGCTTGCCGGTTTCCTGGATGGGATGACAGGGGAATTCGAACGGTACGCCGCCGGCTGCCTCGATCCCGGCCCGCACACGCTTGGCGAGTTCGAGATGATGCCGATTGCAAGGCGACAGGTCTGAGCCGGTCTGGGCGATGCCGATCAGCGGCTTGCCGGACTGCAATTCCGCACGCGTCAGGCCGTAGTTCAGGTAGCGCTCCAGATAGAGCGCGGTCATGCCCGGATTGTCTGGATTGTTGAACCACTCTTGCGAGCGCAATTTCTTGGGTGTCTTCGGCCCTGCCATGTTGGTCTCCGGAATGCATTGCCCCATCGTTAGGACAACACCGCAGCAGCGGCAAGAGGCTGATGGCGTCCAGCGACAAGCTGGGATCACTTTTGTCAGACAAATAGGTGGAGCTGACGACATTCGTGGTGGCGGACGGACTTTGTCTTGATGGACAGGGGACGGATGCTGCGCTACCCCTCACCCAAATTCGACAGGAGGCAACCATGGCATTGGTGATCGAGGGCGAGGAGCGTGTCGCCGCGCCGGTGGAAAAAGTGTGGGCGGCTCTCAACGATCCGGATATACTGAAGGCGTGCATTCCAGGCTGCCAGAGCCTCGAGAGAAAGTCCGACACCGAGCTGGCGGCAAAGGTCGTGCTGAAGGTCGGGCCGATCAAGGCGACGTTTGCCGGCGCGGTGAAACTGAGCAACCTCAATCCGCCGCATTCCTACACAATATGGGGCGAAGGCAAGGGCGGCATTGCCGGTTTCGCCAAGGGAGGGGCCGACGTCGTGCTGATCGAGGACGGACCGGACGCCACGATCCTGAAATATGCTGCCAAGGCCGATGTCGGCGGCAAGATGGCGCAGCTCGGAAGCCGGTTGATGGAGTCCACGTCGAAGAAGCTCGCGGGGCAATTCTTCTCCGCGCTCAACGAAAAGGCCAGCGAGGTTTAGAGCGCTTCAAGGTTAGATTGAAGCGATTCTGTTTCCTCGATGGCGTGGCGATCCGCTAGGAAGGCGAC
>JBKJRE010000140.1:0-11216 GCA_046594775.1 Rhizobiaceae bacterium
TCGTCATGAAAATGGGAGAGATCGTATGACGCGGCGGCAAACGCGGCCAGCGAACGGCATCCCTCGATTAAGGCGCGCATTCTTATCAGCATCCGCCGAACATCGGGATGGTGAATGATGGAAACGCTGGTCGCAGAAGAGCCATCGACGGCACGTCCCTGGATGCGCTTGCGTGCATGATCTACCGCGAGCTGGTATGATCGCTCGGCGATTGCTATGCCTTGCACACCAACTGCATATCGGGCCGCGTTCATCATTACGAACATGTATTGGAGGCCGGCATTCTCCTGCCCGACGAGAAAGCCGGTTGCACCCCCTGAATCGCCATATTGGAGAATCGTCGTTGGGCTCGCGCGGACACCGAGCTTGTGCTCCACGCCGACACACTTGACATCATTTCTCTGGCCGACCGAACCGTCGTCGGCAACAAGGAATTTTGGCACAACGAACAGGCTGATGCCTTTTACACCAGCGGGTGCGCCAGGAACGCGTGCCAATACCAGATGGACGATATTTTCAGCAAGGTCATGGTCGCCATAGGTGATGAAAATCTTGGTCCCATGGATTTTGTAAGTTCCGTCAGCCTGACTTTCAGCTCTCGTGCGTATCAAGGAAAGGTCGCTCCCGGCCTGAGGCTCGGTCAGGTTCATCGTACCTGTCCAACGACCAGCGACAAGGTTATCCAGGAAAATGGATTTGAGATCGTTCGATCCCGCGGTCAAAAGCGCCTCAATTGCGCCGTCCGTCAGCAGTGGACAGAGCCCGAAGCTCATATTGGCGGCGTTTAAAATCTCACTACACGCAGCGGAGATCGTCTTGGGAAGACCCTGGCCACCATATTCTGGTGGGTGCTGAAGTCCTTGCCAACCTCCGTCCACAAAGGCGGCATAAGCGGCCTGGAAACCCGGCGGAAGAGCGACTTCACCATCAATGAGGGTTGAGCCGCATCGGTCTCCTGTCTGATTCAACGGCGCTATTACCGCTTCACAGAGCCGCGCGCACCCTTCGAGGGTTGCTCGTGCAACATCGACGTCAATCCCCTCAAAGTTAGACATCCGCGCGGTATCTTCGAGACGCGCGATATGAACGATATTGAAGAGGTGGTCGTTAATCGGCGCGGAAAACATTACCTGCCCGGCCCCGCCGCCTTGATGCACATAACAGTTGGGATCGGTGAAGGAGCAAAGGCCGTTATTGCAAAAGCGAGATCGGAAGCACCGCCGTCTGGATTGGCTTTAGCGACCGTCATGGCTTTACCCGAGCCGCAGTCTTGTTCGCAAAGGCTTTCAACCGTTCACGCGATTCCGGTTGAGTATTGACCATGCCCGCGACCACGGCTTCGAGATATGACGCGTCCAATGCGGACATGTTCTGAACGTGTGAGATGGTGGAACATATGGCAAAATTCGAAAGAGACGGGTTTGTCGCCGCCTGGTGCGCCAACTGCAGTGCCCTCGCCTCGCTGTTGCCATCAACGAGATACTGGCAAAGCCCAACATCGACGCTTTCCTGGCCCTTGTAGATCCGCCCGGTCAGCATCATGTCGATCATGCGGGACTTGCCAATGAGCCCGGCCACGCGGATCGTGGCGCCACCGCCCGTAAACAACCCCCGCTGTCCTTCAGGCAAGGCAAAATAAGTTGACTGATCAGCAATCCGAATATGCGCCACTGAAGCCAACTCAAGCCCTCCGCCGACCACCGCGCCCTTCAGGGCTGCAATAATTGGAATGCCAGAATATTCCATTTTGTTGAAAGCTTCATGCCAGCGCATGCAGACATGCATGAATTCGGCAGCACTGCGGTCCTGCTCAAGATGCTCTACCAGATCCAAACCAGCGGAAAAATGGTCACCGCTGGCGCAGAGCACAGCCGCTTTGATGCCACTGCGAGGCAAAGCCGAGAAAATCGAGATCAGGTCCTCGATCGTGGCAGCGTCGAGGGCATTACGTTTGGCCGGGCGATCCAGTCGCACGACTGCCACGTCGCCGTCGGCGGTGATCTGGATGTTCTTCAGATCGAGCTTCTCAAGTCTCATTTCTTGTCCTTCTTGGACGAGTTGCACCGAACACTTGGATTACCTGCCCTACAAGAATGGCAGTTCAACCAATTTCCCCGAACTCCAACGACCGTTGCGTTTGACTGTGACCTCGTCTCCCGGCTTTGCCGTGATCGTCACCAGCGCGTAGCCGATGTTGGTGTTCAGGCGGGGCGACCAGACGCAGTTCGTCATGTCGCCGATTTTTTTGCGGGCCAGTTGGATCTCTTCCCAGCAAAAGCCAAGCGGTTCGGGGGTCGAACCCTCAAGCTTTATCCCGAGTTGATGGCGCGTTGGACCTTTGGCTGCAATATGGCGTAGTGCCTGGATGCCGACCACATCGTCGGCAATGTCTAGATCGACGTATTTGCCGAGCCGGACCTCGAAAGGATTGGTCTTGTCATCAGTGTCTCCACCGACCGACACGAGACCACTTTCTGTTCGTTCGGCCGTTGCTGGCGCGCCGGGTCCGATACCCCATGGCTGGCCCGCCTCCCGGACGATGTTCCAAAGTCTTGTGCCCTTCGTTCCGTCGCGGAGATAAATTTCAAAGCCGCCCTGCTTTGACCAGCCCGATCGTTGAACCGCAACCGGGATCCCCTCGATTTCCGTTTCGCGGAACCAAAAATATTTTAATTGTCGGACCCAGCCTCCGAACACGCTGGCCACGACATCTTCGGCTTTTGGACCCTGGACTGCCATCGGTGAGACGTCCGGCTCACTGATCTCGACGTCAAGTCCGCGTTCAGCCGCGATGGCACGCGCCCAAAGCCAGATGTCGGAATCGGCAATGGAGAACCAGTAGAGATCGTCGGCAAGCTTCAGGAGGATTGGATCGTTGATCAACACGCCGGCGTGATTGCACAGAGGAACATACTTGCCTTGTCCGATCTTGCAGGTCGATAGATTACGCGGAGACAATATCTGCGCCAATTCACCAGCGTCCGGACCCCTCAATTGTACCTGCCGCTCCACCGCGACGTCCCATTGGGAGACCCCCTCAATGATACGCCAATACTCTGCTTCGGGATCGCCGTAACTCGTTGGCATGATCATGCGGTTATAGACCGAAGCCGACACCATACCTGCGGCGAGGGCACTTTCGTAGAATGGCGAGGCACGCAGTCTGGCCGTAGCGTGAATTTGCACCATGGTCGAGCCTCATTCGGTTTTCGCGGCAGTACACCTCTGCCATGGGCGAACGGGCCCTACCAACGACGATTGTTGTGGCTGAGACCAACTGTGGTTATAGCTTGGCTGGCCATGAGTTACCGACTTCCCCCATTGAATTGGTTGCGAGCTTTTGAGGCCGCCGCCCGCCATTTGAGCTTCACTCAAGCGGCAATCGAACTCAACCTCACTCAAGCTGGGATTTCGAAGCAGATCAAACTGCTCGAACATCATCTGAGAGAACGGTTGTTTGTCCGGCGGGCTCGAAGTCTCAAACTGACCGCCAGTGCAGAAGCCTACTTGCCGAAAGTGCGTGACGCGTTTGATAGACTAAGCGCGGGAGAGCTAGAAGTCTTTGGCGATCGCCGCTCCAGGATTCTCACCGTCCGTTCAAATATCAGTTTCGCCGTCAATTGGCTGGCGCCTCGTCTTTCCGACTTTCGACGCCAGCATCCCAATAAGCCGGTTCGTCTCCTTTCGAGCGTTTGGAGAACTGGCGACGACGAACCAAATGCGCAAGATCATGCGGATCTCGAGATCCAGTATGGCACGAGCAGGTGGACCGCACATCGCGTCGACCGCTTGACGACCGAGTACATCTTCCCTGTCTGCAGTCCGGACTTCCAAATGAAGAATCGTCTCGAAACGTCGCATGACTTGCCGCGGCATGTTTTGATCAGCGTGTTGGGTTACGAAGAAGGATGGGATTCATGGCTGAAAGGCGCGGGCCTAGATTGCCAACAAATTTTGCAGACCCAGCAGGTCGATACTTCGCTGATGGCATTTGAACTTGCTGCTCAAGGCTTCGGCGTCGCTTTGGGACGGTCGTCTTTGGCCGGCCCGGACATTAGGTCGGGGCGACTGGTTCAGCCGTTCGCGTTTAGCCTCGAGATCAACGAGGGGTTCTTCCTACTCTCGTCTGCTCCCGAAATTGAGCATCCGCACGCCAGATTTTTTCGCTCGTGGCTCCTAAACTCGAGTGAAACATGTCAGACCGCATAGCCCCTGGATTCGTAGAGGCATTCTTCGAGATCGTCGGGCATCTGATAGCGAAATTCGAAGCGATTTGCTTGGCGCTGGACGTCTTTCATTCGTGTCATCTTACAATGCCTCAGTGGCATGCGATTGATAAAAGCCATTGGAAAATCAACACCTTGAGCGATTTCAAGCGTCTGCTTGAAGAGTGGCGCGCCCGAAAGGATTCGAACCTCTGACCCCCAGATTCGTAGTCTGGTGCTCTATCCAGCTGAGCTACGGGCGCGCAGTAGGCCGCGTCGATACGGCCATGGCAACCGGGTTTTGGCCGGCCGCGATTGTGACGTGCTAACTAGCGACGGCAATCGCGAAAAGCAAGTCGCTTGGCTGATTTCTTTTGCCGGTGGCCGGGGGCCGCATGCGGTTTCGCTTGCTGCGGCCGGTCCCTTGCCTGCCACGCATTTCAGGCCGGCCGTCGGAGTCCGCTGCGCGCCTCGTCAAGCCGCACCGGCTGGTCTGGAATGGTCACGGCAAACACCGTTCGCCCGCCAATGCTCTCCACCAGCTCCAGGGCGCCGCCATGGGCGCGAACCAGCTCGTGGGCGATGGCGAGCCCGAGTCCCGTGCCGCCGCTGCGCGCCGAGCCGCGAAACGCCGCAAACAGATTGTCTCGCGCCTTGCGCGGCAGGCCGGGGCCGGTGTCGGTCACCAGGATGCGGCTGACGCTTCCCATGCGCTCGGCCGAAATCGTCAGCCGCCGAACCACGGGGCCGGTCGCATCGGCGGCCATCGCCTGGACCGCATTGCGCGCAAGATTGGTCAGCACGCGGAACAGTTGCTCGGAATCGGCGTCGACCTCGAACTCCGCGTCGACCGCGTTGACGAATTCTATGCCGCCATCGTCGATGCCGAGCAGTTCCTGAACCTCGTCGACCAGCTTTCTGAGCAGCAGGCGCCGCCGCGAAGGGGGTGCCTCCTGGGTTCGGCCATAGGTCAGCACGCCCTCGGAATAGGACACGGCCCGGTCGAGCGCGCGCAACAGCTTCGGCGCGAAGGCCTGGACAGCCGGATCGCGCACGCCGCGCAGGCGGTCGCTCAAGAGCTGCGCGGAGGCCAGGATGTTGCGCATGTCGTGATTGATCTTGGATACGGCGAGGCCCAGGTCGGCGAGGTGCTTTTGCTCGCCGAGGGTCTTTTGCAGGCGCCCTTGCATGTCGGCAAGTTCCCTTTCGGCCACGCCGATCTCGTCGGAGCGATTGTCGGGGGCGATGATGCGGCGCGGATCGTCGGGCGCCTGCGAAAATGCCAGCATCGAGCTCGTCATTGCCCGGATCGGCCGTATCATGATCCTGTCGATGGCGGTGTAGACGAGGGTCGCGGTGAACAGGGATATCAGCAGCGAAAGCAGCGCGACATTGCGCGAATAGACCAGCATCGCCTCGCGCAGCCGGAAGTCGGTGACGATGAGCTCGAATTCGTTCCGGCTTTCGCCGACCCGGCCAAACACCCGCAGCATGCGGTTGCCGCCGAAAAACAGCGTGTCGATCGCGTCGGTCATCGCCGTGACGGGACCGATATTGGCCAGGTCGATGTGCTCGTCCACTTCAGGCGGCATCTCGGCAATCACCAGCAGCCGTGAAATGCCGCCGTCACGCACCGCAATCGCTTTGGCGCCGATGGCCATCAGAATGTCGTTCTGCACTGCGCGCGGCAGGCTCTCGGGGTTGCCTTGCACGAGGACGACGGCCACGGCGGCGGCCGCCCCCAGTCTCTCCTCCAGCCAGCGCAGCCGGTAATTGGCGATCGATGGCACGAAGATCAGCACTTCGGCGATCATCACGAAAAGCACCGTAAGCAGCAGCAGCTTGGTCGACAGTCCGCGCGACAGGGGCACCGCGCGCGCAACGGCTCGTTCGGTCTCCTCGTCGCCGCCGCCTGCGTGGCTGTCGCTCATGCCTTGATGGGCCCCAGGCCTCTTGCTGTTCGCGGGTTCAGCCGAACAGGCGCAGAAAGCGTATGATCCCGCGCACCAGTGGCCGTCTCGTCTGTGGACTAAAATAGGTGATTGCCGCGCGTTTGCCAATTTCGCTCAGCGTCGGGTAGGGGGGAATGTGGGACGCCATGTCCTTGAGGCTCAGTTGCTGCGACAGCGCCAGCGTCCACATGCCGATCATTTCGGCTGCGCCGGCCCCGACGATGGTCACGCCGAGAAGCTCGCCCTTGCGGCTGGCCACCAGCTTGATGTGACCCTCCGTCTTGCGCTCGGCCCGCGCCCGGTCGTTTTCCGAATAGGGCCAGCGCAGGATGCGCAGCTTCCGGTGGCGTTTGCTGGCCTGGGCTTCTGTCATCCCCACCTGGGCGAGTTCAGGGTCGGTGAAAGTCACCCAAGGTATCAGCGCGCGGTTCTTCGCCGGCAGTCTGAACAGCAGCGCGCGCAGAACCAGTCCGGCATGGTAGTTCGCCGCATGGGTGAACTGTGCGCCGCCGATAACGTCGCCGATGGCGTAGATGCGGCGGTTGGTGGTGCGCAGCATCGCGCTGGCGTCGATCGCCTTTCCCTTCAGTCTCACCCTTGCCTTGCGCAGATCGAGCCCCTCGGTGTTGGGCACGCGCCCGGTGGCGATCAAAAGGTGGCTTCCGTCGATTTCCCCGGCTCCGTCCGGCCCCTCGACGAATACCTTAACCCCGGACTTGCCGCGCTGCTCGACGCGCACGACTTTGGTCTGTTCCCGAAGCATCACCCCTTCCGACAGCAGCCTGTTCGTCACTACGGCGACCATTTCGGGATCGTCCTTCGACAGCGCCGTCGAGGTGTCGATGATTGTCACCTGCGAACCGAGCCGTCGAAAAGCCTGGCCGAGCTCCATGCCGATCGGGCCGCCGCCCGCGATGATCAGATGGCCCGGTCGCCGGGTGAGGTCGAACACCGTCTCGTTGGTCAGGTAGCCGATGCTGTCCAGTCCGGGAATCTCCGGCACAAAGGGTGACGATCCGGTCGCCAGCACGAAGCGGCGGGCCCTGACCTCGGTGTCGCCGGCAAGCAGCCTGTTCTTGCCGATGAATTTTGCCTCGGCCTTGATCACGGTGACGCCCAGCGCCGTGAATCTCTCGACTGAATCGGTCGGCGCGATTGACGCAATCACGCCGCGCACATGGCTCATGACTGCCTTGAAATCGATCTGCGGGTCGACATTGCCGATGCCAAGCCGCTCCCCGGTGCGCATTGCCTGGGCCTGCCTGGCTGCGGCGATCAGCGATTTGGAAGGCACGCAGCCATAGTTCAGGCAATCGCCGCCCATCTTGCCTTTTTCCACCAGCACCACCCGGACGCCGAAGCTCGCGGCCCCGGCGGCGACCGAAAGGCCGCCGGAACCCGCGCCAATCACGCAGATGTCGGGGGTCAGTAGTTTCACCATGCAATGCCCTTACCCAAGCCCGGCGATCAGGTGGACTTACGCAAAGTCACGATTCGCGAGGCGCCCATACCTTCCTTACAATTGTGGCCAGCGCCGCGACAAGCGCCAGCGCGATGAAGGCGATGGTGATTTCGGGGGTAACAAGGTCCGAAACCTTGGCATCACGTCCGGCGGTCTCTGCCGCCAGGAGCACGCTGTCTATCCCCTGGCCGAGCCAGGCATAGGCGAAGGTTCCCGGCACGATGCCGATCAGCGTCGCCGTGATGAACGTCTTCAGCCGGACGCTGAAGAGCGCCGGCGCTATGTTGACCACGAAGAATGGGAAGAAGGGTGCGATCCGGAGCACTAGGAGATAGGCGAAGGCATCCTTTTCGAATCCGCTCGCCAGCTTGGCGGCGGCCGGGCCGGCCTTTTCCTTCAAGAATCCGCCAAAGGCCGAGCGCGCCGCCACAAACAGCGCGGTGGCTCCCACGGTCGCGGCAATCACCGTACAGAATCCGCCGAGCAGCCAACCGAACAGAAAGCCCGCAAAGATCGTCAGCACCGACGCTGCCGGGAAGGAGAAGGCGACGGCCACCGCATAAATGACCATGAAGCCGATTGGCGCCAGCGTCGGGTGCATGGCGGCGAACAGTTTCAGCATCTCGCGGCTCTCCGCGAGATAGTGGAGCGACAGCAGCCTATGCCAGCCCATGGCGTAACCGAATGCCAGCCCGGCCAGCACGATTCCGATCGGAACCAGATGCCAGTGCTTTTTCGACGGATGCTGGTCGGCTGCGGTCTTTGCGGCGCTTGAGGCCCGTCCCTTGGCCATTATGGCTTCCCCTGATGCTGCACTGCGCCCGCTCTAGGCCGAAATTTCAATGCGACGCCATCGTCACATGTCCTTATGACGGATTGTGAACAACCCGCATTCGCCGAGTGTCACCTCGTTTTGCTTGTCGGCGCAAGCGCGCTCACCCCTTCGTGAATAGGGCTCGATGGCTGCAGTATCGGCATTGACATCGCATTGACTTCCAAAAACCTTCTTTCTATAAGCCCGCACACGCTCGGGCCTTCAGTCCGGCGCAGTTTCGATTGCGCGCAGGAAAGGAACGGGTCAGCTCCCTGTTGCCAAAGTGACAGAACTAAGAAGGGCCGCACTCCGCGGTATCAAAACAAATGAAGCGTACCTATCAGCCGTCCAAACTCGTCCGCAAGCGCCGGCACGGCTTTCGTGCCCGCATGGCCACCAAAGGTGGTCGCGGTGTTGTAGCCGCTCGCCGCAACCGCGGCCGCAAGCGGCTGTCCGCCTGAGCGAAGACGATCCCATTGCCGGAAACCGGCAAACCCGGGCAGGGCGCGCCAGCGCGGCTTCGCAAGCGGGCAGAATTCCTGGCTGTCCGGCGTGGTGAAAAGCGCCGCGGGCGGCTGTTTCTCGTTGAGGTACTCGACCGGGGCGACAGCGCAGCGGCAAGGGTGGGATTCACCGTCACCAGGAAGGTCGGAAACGCCGTTATCCGCAATCGCGTCCGCAGAAGGCTGAAGGAAGCCGTGCGGGTGCTCGTTGCAGGTGACATGCAGGCCGGCAACGACTATGTGATCGTCGGGCGCGAGGAAGTTCTGACCGCCCCGTTCTCCGACATCGGGGCAGAATTGTCCCGCCGGATGCGCGCCAAGCGTTAGGACCAGGGCTTTTCGATGGAAAACAACCGCAACTTCTTCATCACCATCGCGCTTTCAGTGCTGATCCTGACGGTCTGGCAGGTGTTCTATATGAACCCCAGGATCGAAAGCGAGCGCGAGGTCGCCCGCGTCAAGCAGGAACTTGCCGTCGAGCAGAAGCTGGCCCAGCCCGCCAGTCCCGGTGTCGCCGGCGCCGATGTGCCTGCGCCGCCGCAGGGGTCCGTGCCTGTGCAGCCTCAGGGCTCCGTGCCTGGCGCCGTCGGTGGCGCGGTGACCAGCGTCGAGTCCCGCGAGGCTGCGGTCGCGGCCAGCCAGCGCGTTCTGATCGACACGCCAAGCATCTCCGGCTCGATCAATCTGACCGGCGCCCGTCTCGACGATGTCCGGCTCAAGCGCTACCACGAGACAGTCGACGATTCCTCGCCCACCATCGAATTGCTGAGCCCCTCTGGCCTGCCCAACGGCTACTTTGCCGAAATCGGCTTTGTCGGCAACGCAGACACGGGCGCGGTGCCCGGCGCCGACACGCAGTGGACCGTGGAAGGCAATGCGACCCTGACGCCGGCGACCCCGGTCACGCTCGTCTTCACCAACGAAAAAGACCTGACTTTCCGGCGCACCATCTCGGTCGACGCCGACTACATGTTTTCGCTGTCCGACACCATTACCAATGCCGGCGCGGCGCCGGTCTCCCTGTCCAACTATGGCCGCGTCACGCGCTTCGACAAGCCGACGCATGCCAGCATCTACGTTCTGCATGAGGGTCTTATCGGGGTCACCGGCGAGGAAGGCCTCGAGGAGATCAAATATTCCAAGGTCGAGGATGAGAAGCAGGTCAAGCCAGGCAAGTCATCCAACGGCTGGCTCGGCATCACCGACAAATACTGGGCGGTCGCCGTGGTTCCGTCGGAAAAGCAGCCGTTCCAGCCGCGCTACGCCTATTTCGATGACGGCCGGCCGCGCTATCAGTCCGACTATCTCAGCGATCCCGTGTCGGTCGCGCCAGGCGAATCCACGACGGTCGAGACGCTGGTCTTCGCCGGC
The DNA here is from genome assembly GCA_046594775.1 of Rhizobiaceae bacterium. GTDB lineage: Bacteria > Pseudomonadota > Alphaproteobacteria > Rhizobiales > Rhizobiaceae > CAMYMG01. Next base: position 10,308 of record JBKJRE010000140.1, read on the forward strand.
GCCAAGGAAGTCGGCAAGATCCAGGCCTACGAGACCGACGACAAGATCCGCCAGTTCGATCTGCTGATCGACTGGGGCTGGTTCTACTTCATCACCAAGCCGATGTTCTGGCTCATCGACACGCTTTACAAGTTCCTCGGCAATTTCGGCCTGGCCATCCTCGCCACTACCGTCATCGTCAAGGCCATCTTCTTCCCGCTCGCCAACAAATCCTACAAGTCGATGGGCAAGATGAAGATGGTGCAGCCAAAGATGCTGGAAATCCGCGAGAAATACGCGGACGACAAGATGAAACAGCAGCAGGCTATGATGGAGCTCTACAAGACCGAGAAGATCAATCCGCTTGCCGGCTGCTGGCCCGTGCTGATCCAGATCCCCGTCTTCTTCGCGCTCTACAAGGTTCTCTACATCACCATCGAGATGCGCCATGCGCCGTTCTTCGGCTGGATCAGGGATCTTGCGGCCCCGGATCCGACCTCTGTGTTCAATCTGTTCGGCCTGATCCCGATCACCCTGCCGCATATGCTGATGGTCGGCGTCTGGCCGATCATCATGGGCATCACGATGTTCCTGCAGATGCGCATGAACCCGACGCCTCCCGACCCGACGCAGCAGATGATCTTCACCTGGATGCCGGTGATCTTCACCTTCATGCTGGCCACGTTCCCCGCTGGTCTGGTCATCTACTGGGCGTGGAACAACACGCTGTCGATCATCCAGCAGGGCGTCATCATGAAGCGTCAGGGGGCCAAGATCGAGCTCTGGGACAATTTGGTTGCCTTGTTCAAGAAGAAACCGTCTCCGGCCGAATAGGCCGGCTTCCGCTATAGAGCGCTTCAAGGTTAGATTGACGCGATTCTGTTTCCTCGATGGCGTGGCGATCCGCTAGGAAGGCGACGCAGTCGCGAT
>JBKJRE010000204.1:0-4698 GCA_046594775.1 Rhizobiaceae bacterium
GGCGACGAGGCCGGCGCGCCAGGCGGCCTCAGCTTTAGCGCGTACCATCGCGTCGGTTTCCATGTGATCGGCACGTCGCTCCGAATGACCGACGATCACAAAGGACGCGCCGGCGTCCTTGAGCATACCGGCGGAAATATCGCCCGTATGCGCGCCGCTTTCGTCGGCGTGGCAATCCTGGCCACCCGCCGCAACCGGCGTGGTCGACAGAATTTCCCAAACATGGGCGAGCAGCGTTGCCGGCGGACAGATCAATGCTGCGGTGTCGGCGTCAAGACCGCCCATGAAGCCGTGGGCGATAGCACGAAGTTCGTTCAGGGAGGCGCTTGTGCCGTTCATCTTCCAGTTGCCGGCAATGAGGGGACGGATGCCTGGGGTCATTGAATCGAATTCCTCCGGATTGGTGACTTTCCCTATCAAAAATGCGCCACAAAGCAATCGCTTCGCAGAGGCTCGGCAGCTGGCAGCCTGCTAACGGACCCGTTAGGTTGCAGGAGGCAGATGGGCTAACCTGACGTGTCTAGCGATTGCCCTGCGAGCGGAACGGCGCTATTGCGCTTCGATGCGATATCGCGCGCAATCTCGGAGCGCGCCCAACCGGAACCAAACATGCTTGCTTCTTTGCGAAATGCTGCCGGAACCTGGGTAGCGAAAATACTTCTTCTCATGCTCGTCCTGAGTTTCGCCGTCTGGGGCATCTCTGGTCAGTTGGCCAATGGCTTCGGGGGCAGCTCGGTCGTCACCGCCGGCGGGACCGAAATTCCTCCGATCGAGTACCGGCTGGCTTATGATCGGCAATTGTCGGTCATGTCGCAGCAGTTTGGAACGCGCATCACGCGCGAGCAGGCCAAGGCGCTCGGCATTGAGGACCAGGTCCTTGCCCAACTGGTGGCGGGCGCCGTCCTGGATGAGCAAGCAGGGGAACTTGGGCTTGGTCTTTCGGAGGACAAGCTGGCCAAGCTGACCATGGATGATCCGGCCTTCAAGGGGCCTGACGGACGATTCGACCGGCAGCAATTCGAATACGCGCTGCGCCAGATCGGTATGCGACCCGAAGACTATCTTAAAAACCGGGCGCAAGTGGCGATCCGTCAGCAGATCGTCGAGGCGGTTTCGGACGGTCTCAATGCTCCCGACACATTTCTTCGGGCCGTGGCACTTTACCGTGGCGAGGACAGGACCGCCGAATACATCGCCCTTCCGAAATCCTTGGTCGAGCCAGTCGAGGAGCCATCCGAAGCGTTGCTCTCCACATGGTTCGAGGCAAACAAGGCGAAGTACGCGGCTCCCGAATATCGCAAGATCGCCTACATCACGCTGCTGCCGGAAAGCATCGCCGACGAATCTGCGATCACCGACGCACAGGTGAAAGAGGACTATGACAGCAATATCGCGCGCTTCACGACGCCCGAAACGCGCACCATAGAACAGCTGGTGTTCGCCACCTCGGAAGCCGCACAGGCCGCGCTGGACGCTATCAAGGCCGGCGCGACCTTCGATTCGATCGTGACGGCGGAGGGGAAAAGTCAATCCGACACGTTGCTTGGTACGTTTTCCAAGGACAAGGTCGCGGACCCGGCGGTTGCCGAAGCTGCGTTCGTGCTTCAACCCAATGAGGTCAGCCCGTTGGTGGACGGCGCCTTCGGCCCTGTTCTCCTGCGCGTCACCGAGATCAATCGTGAAGTCGTGCGACCGCTGCCGGATGTTTCCGCCGAGATTCGCAAGGACTTGGCTGTCGCCGAAGCCAATCGCATTCTGCTCGATGTGCATGACAGGTACGAGGACAGCCGCGCCGCCGGTGACACGCTGCGCGAAGCCGCAGCTAAACTGGGCCTTGTCGTGGTCACGGTCGACGCGATCGATCGTTCAGCCCAGCGGCCGGACGGATCGGTAGTCAAGGATCTTCCACAATCGAAGGACCTGCTCAGCCAGGCTTTCGAAACCGAGGTGGGTGTGGAAAACAATGCCGTGAGCGTCGGAGGAAACGGTTTTGTTTTCTACGAGGTGGAAGGGACAACTCCCGGCCGCGATCGTACTTTGGACGAGGTCAAGACCAAGGCTACGGCGGACTGGAAGGCAGAGGAATCTGCGCGGCGGCTGGCTGCTAAAGCCGGCGAACTGGAGAAGCGGCTGAAGAACGGTGAAACGTTAGACGCGCTGGCGTCCGAACTGTCCTTGGAAAAGCAGACCAAGCGCGGGTTGAAGCGCGAATCAGACGATTCCGACTTTGCGAAGTCGGGCGTTGCTGTGATCTTCAGCATCCCCGAAGACGGCGTCGGGGTTGTGCCCTCCCCGACCGGAGACGCCCAGCTGGTTTTCAAGGTCACTGAAGTCTTCGAGCCGGCCGGCGCCGAGGCTAGCTCAGTTTCCGAAGATGCGCGGAAATCCTTCGCCTCCGGGCTTGCCGACGATCTGCTCGACCAGTTGGTCGCCAAGTTGCAGGGACAGTATGAGGTGACCATTAACCGCAACGCGATCGAGCAGGCGCTGGCATTCTAGGCCATGAGCACACTGAAAACCCACATTGCCAAGGTTGCGGGTGGAACGCCGTTATCGTTCGAGGAGGCCCGGCAGGCATTCGAAATCATCATGTCGGGCGAAGCTACGCCCGGCCAGATAGGCGGCTTTCTGATGGCTTTGCGAGTCCGCGGCGAGACCGTCGATGAGATCGCCGGCGCGGTAGCCACGATGCGGGCCAAGATGCTTAGGGTCGAGGCTCCGGAAGGCGCGATCGATATCGTCGGCACCGGTGGCGACGGTTCGCACAGTCTGAACATCTCGACCGCCTCGGCCTTCGTCATTGCCGGTGCCGGGGTGCCTGTGGCAAAGCACGGCAATCGTGGCCTTTCTTCCCAGACCGGCGCTGCCGATGTCCTGACCGGCCTTGGTGTGAAGCTCGATCTTGAACCGGACGCGATTGCGCGCTGCATCGCACAGGCGGGCATTGGCTTCATGTTTGCGCCCGCCCACCATCCTGCCATGCGTCATGTCGGGCCGACCCGCGTAGAGCTCGGAACCCGGACGATTTTCAATCTACTCGGTCCGCTCTCCAATCCGGCGAGCGTCAAGCGGCAGATGGTTGGTGTCTTCTCAGCCGAGTGGATCGAACCCGTCGCCAAGACCCTCAGGGCACTGGGAACCGAGCGCGCCTGGGTCGCCCATGGTGATGGATTCGATGAGATCACGACCACCGGCGAAACCCTCGTGGCGGAATTGAAGGACGACGAGATTCAGTCCTTTACCCTGACGCCCGAACAGTTCGGCCTCAAGCGATACACCAGGGAGGAGCTTCGTGGCGGCGACGCCGCCTACAATGCAGCGGCTCTGAGGACGCTTCTCGATGGACAACCCGGCGCCTATCGCGACACTGTCTTGATGAATGCGGGCGCGGGCCTGGTCCTGGCCGGCAAAGCCGATGATCTGGCACAGGGCATCGGTATCGCCGTCGGGTCAATCGACAGCGGCGCGGCTCGGCAGGTGCTTGATCGGCTCGTCACCATATCGAACGGATAGAGACGTGGCGGATATTCTCAAGAAGATCGAGGCTTACAAGCGCGATGAGATTGCGGCGGCAAAACTGAACGTGCCGCTCGCCGAGATAAAGGCCATGGCGCGTGATGCCGATCGCCCCCGCGGTTTCGTGGCGGCATTACGTGCCAAGCGGGATGCTGGCGGCTTCGCGCTGATCGCGGAAATCAAGAAAGCCAGCCCGTCCAAAGGTCTGATTCGGGACGATTTCGATCCCCCCGCGCTTGCGCAAGCCTACCAGGAAGGCGGCGCGGCTTGCCTGTCGGTGCTGACCGACAGGCCATCATTCCAGGGGTCCCCGGCGTATCTGAGTACAGCAAGAGCCGCGACCGCGCTGCCTGCGCTGCGCAAGGATTTCATGTTTGAGCCCTACCAGGTCTACGAGGCTCGTGCATGGGGCGCCGACGCCATCCTCATAATCATGGCCAGCGTGACCGACGATGATGCGAAATTGCTGGAAGAGACGGCAATGGAGCTTGGCATGGACGCGTTGGTAGAGGTTCACGACGAAGCCGAGACCGAGCGGGCACTTTGCCTGGCAACCCCGCTAATCGGCATCAACAACCGCAATCTTCGTACCTTCGAGACGACACTCGGGACATCGGAGCGGCTGGCGGGACTCGTTCCGGACGACCGCTTTGTGGTCAGCGAGAGCGGCATATTCGGACACGACGACTGCCTGCGTCTCGAGCGCTCGGGCATTGGCGCATTCCTGGTTGGCGAGAGCCTGATGCGGCAGGCAGATGTGACCAGCGCGACCAAAGCGCTGCTGCAGGGCGAACCTATCCAGGCACGAGCCTGACATCGTGGCTGGCAAGCTCACACATATAGGCGCCGACGGTCAGGCCAATATGGTGGACGTCGGAGAAAAGGCGGAGACGACGCGCACCGCCGTCGCCACGGGCACAGTGACTATGCAGCGCGAGACACTGCGAATGATCCTGCAGGGAGACGCCAAGAAGGGCGACGTGCTGGGCGCCGCGCGCATTGCCGGCATCATGGCCGCGAAGCGAACCCACGAACTTATACCACTGTGCCATCCGCTTCTGCTGACCAGGGTTTCCGTTGACATCGAGCCGGACGAGGCGTTGCCGGGCTTGCGCGTTACTGCCCTCGCCCGCGTCACCGGCAAGACAGGCGTCGAGATGGAGGCGCTGACGGCAACCTCCG
>JBKJRE010000261.1:0-2607 GCA_046594775.1 Rhizobiaceae bacterium
TGATCTCCTTGCGGAACCAGCCGCCCATCTGCACGCCTGTATTGCCGCCCGGCAGGCCATACAGGTTTTTCGTCGCGAGGAATTCGTTGTAGAGGTCGATGCCGCCGCCATGATAGGCCCAGGCGTTGATGCCGCGCGCGTTGAGCGAGAACGGCACGGCAGCCGCCAGCGCAAAGGTCGGGTCCTGACCGAAATTGTAGTAGCCGACAGTATGGCAGGCCTCGACCGTGCCGGCCGAGACCGCGTCCGCCGCCGGAGCGCCGCCCGGAACCAGCTCGCCCGCGGCGAACACTTGAATCTGGAAATTGCCGTCGGTCGCTTCGGAAAGCATCTTCGACAAGACCTCGGCGCCGCCGTAGATCGTGTCGAGCGACTTCGGAAACGATGACGTCATCCGCCACGTAACCTTGGGGTTCGACTGGGCAATCGCCGGTGCGGCAAGCGTGGTCGCGGCAGCCGCTCCCGCGCCGGCCAGTCCGGCCTTGGTGATAAATGAACGACGGTCCATGAAAATTCCTCCTGTTGGAACGGTAAGACGGCTGGTGCGTGTGGAACCTTCGGCGCCAGCAGAGAAGGCATCAATGCCTGCCAAAAACAGGGAAGTCTAGCTTTGAATCCCGGCAAAAAGGTATTCGCCCGATCAAAATCACTGATCAAAACGTGGCACTAGAACTTTGGTCTAAGGCGTTAGTCGCTCGCAACACGCTAGGCATGTCTGCGCTATTGGAACGGGCGGCGAATTAGCCTAAATATGAGGCAGAAATCGGCCTGCATGGCCCAACGGGAAATCAAGATGCTCCAGCCCCTCGTCGCTGTGTCAACCGATGTCCGCCACCTCGACAATTACACCTGGCACGCCGCGCCACAGCAATATCTGGAGGCGGCGATCTCCGGTGCGGGCGTATTTCCGGTGCTGGTTCCATCCTTCGGCGACCGGCTCGATCTCGATCAGCTTCTTGCCTCGGTCGATGGCGTCATGCTGACCGGCTCGAAGTCCAACGTGAACCCTCAACTCTATGGCGGCGACGCAAGCGAAGCCAATGGCCCCTACGATCCAGACCGTGACGCCACGACCCTGCCGCTGATCCGCAAGGCGATCGACCTTGGTGTCCCGCTGCTTGCCATTTGCCGCGGCATCCAGGAGTTGAACGTGGCGCTGGGCGGCACGCTGGCCACCGAAATCCACGAGCGTGAGGGGTCACTGGACCATCGCGCGCCGATGTCGGACAATCAGGAGGAGCGTTTTGCCATTCGCCAAAGCGTCTCGATCAAGCCCGGAAGCTGTCTTGCCGGGGTATTCGGGGCCGGGCAGATCAAGGTGAATTCAGTTCACCGGCAGGCGGTCGACGCTCTCGGCGCCCGCCTGCAAGTCGAAGCCGTGGCGGAAGACGGCACAGTGGAAGCTGTATCGGTCAGGGATTCGCGCGCCTTCGTGGTGGGCGTGCAGTGGCATCCCGAGTATTGGGCCGGTTCCGACGAGAATTCGGCAAAGATTTTCCGGGCCTTTGGCGACGCCGTCCGCGCTCATGCCAAGGCGAGAGCAGGCATGCCGCTCGCTGCGGAATAGTTTTCCCGTCGTCCCAGGCATTGATGCGGCAGACCGCGTCGCGACGCCGCCCTGATCAGGCCCGCCATCCTGGTATGGGGTCACCGCCGCCGGATCGCCAAAGCCGCTACAGTTACTGCGCCTTCGCCTGCACATTCTCGGTTTCCGGCACGGCGGTCAGAGGCTTGCCCGTTGAAAACCAGGCTGCGAGATTGTCGACGACCAGATCGGCCATTGCATTGCGCGTATGCACCGAGGCCGAGCCGACATGTGGCAAAAGCGTCGCGTTGGGCAGATCGAGCAGCGCCCGGGGGACGCGCGGCTCGTCGGCAAAGACATCAAGACCGGCCGCAAGTATGGTGCCGTCCGCGAGCGCCGCGGCAAGCGCCTCCTCATCGACCGTGCTGCCGCGTCCGATATTGATGAAGACACCGTCCGAACCGAGCGCCTTGAGAACGTCTGCATCGACCGCCTTCAGCGTCGAGGCGCCGCCGGGCACCACCGAAATCAGCGTATCGACCGAATTGGCCAGCGAAACCAGGGTCGGGTGGTATTCATACGCCAGGCCCTCGACCGGCCGGCGGTTGTGATAGGCGACGCCCAGGCCAAAAGCCTCCAGGCGTCGGGCGATCGCCATACCGATGCGCCCCATGCCGAAAATTCCGGGGCGCCGCCCCCGCAATGTCGCTCCGGTCAGGGGATACGGTCCCTCGGTCTGCCAGCGGTCGGCGCGCAAATAGGTTTCGGCCCGGCAAAGCTCGCGCACCGTGTTGATCAGCAGGCCGATCGCCGTGTCGGCGACTTCCTCGGTCAGCACGTCTGGCGTATTCGTCACCATGACACTTCTGGAACCGGCGTGGGCCGCATCCACCGCATCGTATCCGACGCCGAAGCTGGCGATGATCTCGAGCTTGGGAAGCGCGTCGATCATGGCGGCGTTGACGCCGCCGAAAGCCGCAATGCCGCGCACCCTGCTCGCAAGGTCGGGCGTGATGAGCGACATATCGCCCTTTTCTATCTGAGCCAGCGAGAAGATGTTTGGCGGCCATACGGCTGCCAAA
>JBKJRE010000585.1:0-2794 GCA_046594775.1 Rhizobiaceae bacterium
CCAGCCTCGACGCGGTGCCCGGCCAGCGGCTTGCCCTGCCCTCGCTTGCCGCCCATGCCGCCGACGCGGCGCTGCGCAACCAGCCATCAGAAAAAATCCACCAGCTCACGCTGCTGAAAAGCGTTCAGCAAGGCCTCGAAACGGTTGCCCGCGACGCGGCGCAAAAACTCGGCCGCCGCGTGTCCGTCGCCATGGTCATGGCCGACGCGATGACCGGCGAAATTCTGGGCGAAGTCGGTTCGGCGGAATTCCTCGACGCCGGCCGTTCCGGCTGGATCGACATGACGCGCGCGCTCCGCTCGCCAGGCTCGACGCTAAAACCCTTCATCTACGGCCTCGCCTTCGAGGAGGGCATGGTCGCGCAGGAAACCATCATCGAGGATCGCCCGAGCGATTTCGCCGGCTATCGGCCGCGCAATTTCGACATGGGCTACCAGGGCGATGTCTCGATCCGCCAGGCGCTGCAGCTGTCGCTCAACGTGCCGGCGGTGCGGCTGCTCGATGCGGTCGGCCCGGCACGCCTTGCGGCGCGCTTCCGCCAGGCCGGCGTCACGCCGGTGCTGCCGGTCGGCGAAGCGCCGGGTCTTGCCATCGGGCTTGGCGGCGTCGGCATTTCGCTGCGCGATCTGGTCCAGCTTTACACCGGCCTGTCGAATGGTGGCAGCGCCAAGATGCTGCGCGACGGCGCCGAGGCGGCAACGCCCACACCTCTCGCCAATGGCGCGGTGCTCGAGCCGCAGGCCGCATGGCAGATCAGCGACATATTGTCCGGCGTCAAGCCGCCGCTGGGTACTGCGCATCGCGGCATCGCCTACAAGACGGGCACCTCCTATGGCTACCGCGATGCCTGGTCGGTCGGCTACGACGGACGCCACGTGCTGGGCGTCTGGGTCGGCCGCCCCGATTCAGGTGCCGTACCGGGCCTTTCGGGCTATGAGTCCGCCGCACCTATCCTGTTCGAAGGCTTTGCCAAATCCGGCCTCGCCGCCGTGCCGCTCCGGCGTCCGCCGTCTGGCGCCTTCAAGCCCGGCCGCGATGAACTGCCGGTAACGCTCGAACGTTTCACGGCACCCCAGGATGCACTGGTCGCGCTCAATGTCAGCGAGCCCGCGCCGAAAATCGTCTTTCCGCCGGAAGGCGCGCATGTCGAGCTCGGCGCTGGCGGCGACGCCGCCTCGCCGCTGGTGCTGAAGCTGCAGGGCGGCCGCGCGCCGTTCCGCTGGCTGGCCAACGGCAAGCCGCTGCTCGACATCGCCCGCCGCCGCACCGCCACCTGGCAGCCCGATGGCGCCGGCTACTCCACGCTCACCGTCATCGACGCCGCCGGCCGCGCGGCAAGCGTCAAGGTATTTGTCGAGTAGAGCCTGATAGCGGACGTCAGCAGAGCCCTGCGCGCCCTCCCCGGCGGTGGCCATGGCCCTGCCATTCGCTGTAGAGATGCCGCTCGCTTGATGTGATAGGAGCCGACAGCATGGAAAAATTCACAGGCGGCTGCCTGTGCGGCGAGGTGCGGTTCGTGGCGACGGGACGCCCGTACCGGGTCGGCCTCTGCCACTGTCTCGACTGCCGCAAGCATCACGGTGCCCTCTTCCATGCTTCCGCGATATTCCCGGAGGCCGCGGTGACGATCGAGGGCGAGACGCGCGATTACGCCGGACGGCACTTCTGCCCGCGCTGCGGCTCGTCGGTTTTCGGACGCTCCGCCGACGAGATCGAGATCAACCTCGGATCGCTGGATGCCCCGGATCAGCTGACGCCGACCTATGAACTCTGGACCGTGCGCCGCGAGTCCTGGCTGCCGCCGTTTCCGCTCGCCAGGCATTACGACCGCGACCGTGAAAGCAGTGGGCGCTTTGAGGAATAGACGGCGGCCACAGCAACGCCTGGCCCGCCTGCATTGTCGCCGCTACGCCCATCAAGATGCTCGTCTGTAGTCAGCTCCGTCACCGCCATTTCCTCAGCGCGGCCACGAGCGCCGGCACCAGCGTGATGCCGCCGCCCGCAATGACGACGACAAGCGAGTCGATTCCACCCGTCGCCATGCCCGCGCCCATGGCGGCCAGCGTCCAGCAGATCGGCACGATGCCCAGCACCGTGGCGATGGCGAAGCGGGCAAACGACAGGTTGGTCAGGCCGGTCGCGTAGCTGATCGCATCGAAGGAAATGAACGGGATCAGCCGCGAGGCGAAGACGATCCCCATCAGCGCGCCTTGCGATCGCGGAACGGCGATGAACCTCATCACCGGGTTCTGCGACCGCCTGACCGCGTCATAGCCGAAATGGCGCGCCATGCCGAAGGCAAGCAGCGCACCGATCTCTGCGCCGATGATGCTGACGAGTGCCCCGCCCATGGCGCCATAGAGGCTGCCCGCCGCGACCGCGATCGGTCCGCTCGGGATCGGGCTGACGACGATGGCCAGCACCATCAGCCCGACCAGCACCAGCGGTCCGAAGGCTCCCAGATCGCTGACTGCCTGGTGTATCCAGTCCGAGTCGAAGGCCGGCAATGCGACGTGCGCGGCAGCGATATATAGCGCGCCGCCGAACGCCGCGACGGCAAGAGCCGCCACAATCGCCGCCTTGCGCGGCCGCCGGCTTGGAGCGGACGGCATGGCGCCTTCTCCCGTAGCCATCACTTGCACCCGACCGTCAGCAGCAGCGTGTTCGGCCCGACCCAGCCATCCGCCGTCTGGAAGACGTCCAGTTGCGCCGCCATGTCGGCAAAGGCCGCCGCCTTTGCATCGTCTGACAGCGGAGCAAGGATTTGCAGGATCGGTCCTGCGGCATCGCGGAT
>JBKJRE010000086.1:0-6232 GCA_046594775.1 Rhizobiaceae bacterium
GGGCCGCCGGTATCGGGCAGCAGTTCCGGAGCCGCCACGGCCATGAAGGCCAGATCGCCCAGGCGCACCATATCGAAGGGCTCGATCGGCGACGAGGGGGCCGCGCTGATGGTGAGGTGGATGGCGCCTGACTGGAGGCGCTCGGCAAGTTCGGGGCCGCCGCCATCCTCCAGCCGGACGTCGATGCCGGCATTGGCGGCCCGCCAATCGCGCAAAAAAGTCGGAAGGTAGCGCTCGATCAGCTGCGAGCAGGCGCCGATCTTGAGCAAGCCACTCTGCTCGCGCGCCAGGTCGCCGGCAAAGGAGCGCAGATCGCGTTCCGCCGCCAGAACGCCGTTGATGCGCGACAGCAGCGCCTCTCCGGCTGCGGTCAGGCGAACGTTGCGTCCGGTTCTCTCGAAAAGCCTCAGCCCGAGTGAGTCCTCAAGGCTGCGGATCTGACGCGACAGAGCCGACTGGGTGATGTTGAGTCTCTGCGCCGCGGAGGTGAAGTTCTGCAAATCCGCGGCCGCAACGAAGCCCGCATAGTTTCTGATGTCCATGGTCGTCGTGCCTCACGCCTGTTCAAGAGGCTATTGGGCGCGCGATCAGGCGTCAATGAGATCATAAGCCCGCTTCACGGCCCAGTTCGGCAATCAGATCGTCGGTGGAAACCTGTCGGCAGTAGCCCTTGATTGTGGACAGCGAATTGTCATGCCGGGGCTGCGTGTATGTCAGGCAGGCGTCGGTCACCTCGGTGACGAGATAGCCGAGATCGCAGGCGTCGCGTATTGCGCTTTCGACGCACTGGTCGGTGAGCAGGCCGGCAACCACCAGCTGGCTGACGCCGAGATTGCGCAGGATGTAGTCGATATGGGTCGATACGAAGACCGAAGAAGACGACTTCGGCAGCACGATCTCGTCCTCGCCCGGCGCGATCTCATCAATAACCTTGCCGTCCCAGGACCCTCTCGGCACGTTGAAGCCGGTGATCTTGTAGTCGAGGCTGCGGTCGCGCCCGTCGAGCGTCAGGCTTTCTATCGTCGTATACAGGACCTCGACACCGGCCTTGCGGCAGGCTGCCTGCAGGCGCTGCATGTTGGGCACCACCCGCGATTCCAGTTGCTCGAAATACCAGCCGTATTTTTCCGCGAATTCGGCGGGCGCGAGGTCCTTGAACTCACCGCCGTCGCGGCGGGCGCTGAAATTCTGCACGTCGATGAACAACAGTGCGGATTTGGCCGGCGCCAGCGGCACCTCTCTGGTCAATGTCATGTCATGTCTCCTGAAGCCAGCGGTCGATGAGGGCTGCAAGCATCGCCGCCCAGCGGTCCTGTCCTGCGGCCGTATTGATCCGGTCGTTGCGAATTTCAATCAGGCTGTGGGCAAGGCCACGCGGTTCACAATGCACCGGCACGAACCAGTCCGACAAGTCGTCTATGCGGTAGGGCTCGTTGATGCCGATCACGAGATCCGGATCGGCCGCGCCCAACATGCGCGCCAGGCTGGCGGACGTCTGCTCGTCCTTGCGAAACAGCAAGCCGACGTCCCACGGCCGGGGCTTGCCGCCCATCCGGGGAGTGAAGGAATGGATGGAGAAGGCGGCGCGCCTGGGCTGGCGTGCAAGGCACCCGGCAAGCGCCGCGTCGTAAGGCTTGAAGATGGCATCGACGCGCGCTGTACGGTCGACGGACGCGAGGTTGCGATTGCCGGGAATTTCTGTCCCGTCGCTGATCCCTGGCATGGCGTCGGCGGCGTGCGGCGGCCTGTTGCAATCGATGACCAGACGGCTGTAGCGCTGAATGACGCAAGCGCAGCCGAGAAGCGCCGCCATGCGCCGCGCCACGCCCTCGGCGCCTATGTCCCAGCCGATATGACGGTCGATCTCACCCGCCTGCAGGCCGAGGTCGCCAAGCTGCTTGGGGATGGCCTGTCCGGCATGTTCGCAGACCAGCAGGACCGGATGTCTGCTGGAGGCGTTGACGATCTCGACAGGCGCCGGATCCCCCGGCCCGAGCAAACCCTCGCGATTCCCGTCTGCGCCACTCAAGTAAATCGTCCCCGAATCTCGATGCCCGTCCACTCCCCGGCGTGACTGCGCCATAGGGCCAGCCGCTTCGGCTTTGTCAAATGGCAATGCGGCGTTCAGGCGGTTGTTTTGGCTGGAAAAAGCAGGCATCCAGTTTGCCGGGTGGAGAACGCCTTGATCACTAAACTATCGGAGAAGCGGCAATGATCAACAATCCGCTGATGTTTGCCGCAATTTGTGACCTTGCGGGGATCGTACGGGGCAAGGCCTTTCCCGCGTCCGACCTGGCAAAGCGGCTGAAGCGCGGTGTCGGCTGGACGCCGACCAATGTGATGATCACCTGTTTCGACAAGATTGCCGACAGCCCGTTCGGCGCGCTTGGCGACCTCCTGCTGATCCCCGACGCCGATGCCGGCGTGGAGGTGGATTTCGACGATGGCGGCCCGATCGAACGCTTCATGCTGTCCGACGTGAGGCACCTTGATGGCAAGCCATGGGCATTTTGCACCCGCTCGATTCTCAGGGAAGCGCTGGCGCGGCTGAAAACTGTGGGCGGCGTTGGGCTCGTGTCGGCCTTCGAGCACGAATTCCAGTTCAAGGCAGCGCCTGCCGAGCGCGGCAAGGCCTATTCCCATGCCGGTTTCGTCGAACGCCGCCCGTTCAGCGAGACGCTGATGGCGGCGCTGGAGATGGGCGGACTGGTTCCCGATACCGTCATGAAGGAATATGGCTTCAGCCAATATGAAGCGACCAATGGACCCGATGGCGGGTTGCGCGCCGCCGACGCCGCGGTCATCCTGCGAGAACTGACACGCATGACCGCAAGACGGTTCGGCGAGGCCGTGACTTTCACGCCGATCCGCGACGCGTCGGGCGTGGGCAACGGCGTTCATATCCACATGAGCTTCGTCGACGGAAAGGGCGCGCCAGCGACCTATTCGAAAGACAATCCGTCGGGGATGTCGGCGGTGACCGGCTCGTTCATCGCGGGTGTCCTGAAGTATCTCGAAAGCATTGTCGCGATGACGGCGCCATCGGAGATCTCCTACCTGCGGCTTACGCCGCATCGCTGGAGCGCCGCCTATAACAATCTGGGCTTCCATGATCGCGAGGCCGCGGTTCGCATCTGCCCCGTCACCGCGGCAGATCCCCTCGATCTTGCGCGCCAGTACAATTTCGAATTCCGCGCTGCCGATGCCGCGGCCTCGCCGCATCTGGCGCTCGCCGCCATCGTTCATGCCGGGGCACAAGGTATCGAGGAGGGCTTGATCGCGCCTCAGCCGACCGAGGAGGATCTCTCGGCGCTTTCTCCCGAATCGCTGGGCGAACGCGGTTTTGTGCGGCTGCCGGAATCGCTTGAAGAGGCGCTGCAGCGTCTCGAAGCCAACGAGACGGTGCGCGGGTGGTTTTCACCGGAGTTTACAGCCGTCTACGCTGCCCACAAGCGCGCCGAACTGGCCTTTCTGGAGGGTATGAACCAGGAAGAACGCTGCGCTGCCTACGAGGCGGTCTATTGAGGCAAAGCCGACCGCTTGTCGTCATGTCCATGACGGTGGAGATGGATAGAAGGCTTTCCAGCGTGCATCGCGCGCAGAGCGCAATGTTTCGCCGCGCTCGCTGCGAAAACAGCAAGCGCGGCGCGCGTTGAACTCCTGCCTTCTGTGGACGTCGAGCCGGGCACGCCGGCTCGGTCAGGTCCTAGCGGCAGCGAGCCTCGTAGATGCGGCCGTGGCTGTCGCGATACCGGCACCATCCCGTGCGGGTAGCCTTGCCGATGAGCACGCCGGATGCCGCGCCGACCACGCCGCCAACGATCGCACCGCCGGTCGTCCCTGTGGCGAGGCCACCGATCACGGCGCCGCCGACAGCGCCCACAGAGGCGTCGTTTTCCGCCGTCGTACACCCGGCAAGGGCCATCATCGCCACTACCGCAAACGCAATCTTTTTCATTATAGACTCCTAGTTTTCTTCATTCCGCCCGTTGCTTAGCACGCAATCGCGGATTTTGCGCGCCTGAAATCACTCATGGCTAACATAGTCTTTTTCGCGGCTGTCGACGTTCGACGCGATCATGACGTCGGGAATTTCTATGGATGCGTAGAACTTGCCGTCAGCCTTGATGTCCCAAACAAGTGCGGCATCTTCTTCCTCGAGCGCAGGGTCCACCGTGACGCACTGACCGAAAATCTCTGGTCGGGTATCCTTGAACATACTCATGGACGGCTGCAGATCGGCTTCACACTCTTCCACGGTCTCGTACACAGCGACCGACGCCGGCAGCTCGCTGCACTGGCTGGCGCCGTCCGAACATCCGATGATGAGCAGCAAGGCGGCAATGTGTTCCATGGCTTTGACCTCTCTCGCACCATAACGGGTGACGGAGAAACCGGTTCCCGGTGACCTGCCGCATAATTCCGCTTTTTTCGGCCTGGCTTATTCAGCTTCGAAATTGCCTGACGGAATCTTCAGCCTGTAGCTCAGCATGTCGCCGACAATGTCGAGAGACGCCTCGCCGTTCAGGGAGGTCGGCACGACCTGCTCCAGAGCCACTCTGCCGAAGCGCCGTCCTCTGGTCTGGGCGTCAGTTCCACCATCGCCGGGCGCGCCGATTTTCTCGACCCATTCAAGATTCAGCGAAGGGCGGGCCGTTTCGCCTGCCTCGAGCGTGGAGGTGACGGTGACGAAGCCCCCCGGCTTGGCCAGCGCTCCGAAACTGACCGAATTCACCGCCAGCTCATGCAGCGCCAGGCCGATATGCAGCGCCGCATTGGGATTGAGCCAGGGACTCGCACCGGAAAAGCGTATCGCGCTTTGTGGTGTCAGGCTGTACCGGGCAGCCTGGCCCATAACCAGTTCGCCCAGGTTGGCGCCGCGCCAGTTGGAGGTGGTGACCAGGTCCTGAGAAGCCGCGAGCGATTGTAACCTGCCGCGAAACCGGGTCAGGAACTGGTCGATGTCCGCTGCAAAGCGGCCTGTCTGGGTGGCGATGCTCTGGATGATGGCCAGCAGATTGCGCGACCGGTGGCTGACCTCGCGCAGCAAGGTTCGCAAGGTTTGTTCACGACGCTTCTGCTCCGTGGTTTCAACGATCGTGGTGATGATCCCGAGGAGTTCGTCGTGCTCGCCGAGATCGGGATCGACCCACACATCGAACCATCTACTGCCGTCCGGTTCGGCAACGGAGATTTCAAGACGGTCGGCGGATTTGCCCTGGACCACCGCCTGTTTGACGGCGATGATACGGTCTGCCGCTGGAGCGGGAAAAACCTCCCGATCGGTCAATCCCGCGAGTTCGCCCTGCGACCAGGCTTCTGGAACATTGCGTCCCCAGACTATGCTTAAATCAACATCCTGGTAGAGAACCGACACGGCTGTATTTCTTAAAGCGCGCAACAGCGCAACAGCGGCTTTGGGTTCATTGTGGATGTGACTAGGCAACTCGCTACAGTCCCGATTGTTTTTCTTGTGGTTTCCGGCTCCGCACTCGCTCCAGGCAAAGTTCTGCCTGCCGCAAGACACAGGCTTGTCCCAACCGGCGGCGTCTCGCATAAGGTCCGCCGGACAATGCGCCTTTCAGCAACATTGCCCGGCGTTAACTAGAAGCCGATTGAGGGAAGCGGCTCCCAGTATTCACTGGGGGAGATTGCTGTCAGGCGCGCCTAAAAAGGCCAGCCAACAGAGAAATCACCAAAAATGCGAGAAACACGAAGAACACTATCTGTGCTATGCCGGCAGATGTTCCTGCGATACCGCCAAATCCAAGGGCGCCAGCAATGATCGCAACGACAAGAAAGACCAGCGCCCAGTACAGCATATTCGATCTCCTTCAACCTTCTGCCCGTCAACGGTCCAGAGCATCGATGGTTCCGAGGCTTCCACAAAAAAGGCCACCCTCAGGTGACCCTTTTGGTTGATGCAGCGGCAGGTCTACGCGGCGGCTTTTGCCTGGCGTTCGAAGAACAGCGCTTGGCTGATCAGAGCCTTCACCATATCCGGATTGAACGGTTTGGTGACCAGGAACGCAGGTTCGGGGCGCTCGCCGGTCAGCAGCCTTTCGGGAAACGCCGTGATGAAAATCACCGGGACGGAGGCCATGGTGAGAATTTCATGCACTGCATCGATGCCCGAACTGCCGTCCGCCAGCTGGATGTCGGCAAGCACCATCTTGGGGCGCGTCTGCGTGAACATGGCGGTCGCTTCGGCGTGCGTACGAGCCGTGCCAAC
>JBKJRE010000165.1:0-3924 GCA_046594775.1 Rhizobiaceae bacterium
CTGGAAGGCGCTTTCAACCAGTTGCTCTTCCGCCAAACTTTCGAACCGCAAATCACCATAGAGCGGATCGACGAGATTCTGGGGCACATCTATCGGTCAGGCGAACCGAAACGGGTAAGGATAGAGGATATCCAGCGCATTGTTGCCCGGCACTATAACGTGTCCAAGACGGAGCTGCTTTCAAATCGCCGTACCCGCACCATCGTAAAGCCGCGACAGATCGCAATGTACCTCGCCAAGGTATTGACGCCTCGCTCGCTGCCCGAGATTGGTCGCAGGTTCGGAGGTCGGGACCACACCACGGTTCTTCATGCCGTTCGGAAAATCGAGGACCTTTCCGGTTCCGACAATACGCTGGCGCAGGAACTGGAACTTCTGCGCAGGCTGATAAACGATCAAGCCTGAAGGCGCTTGCACAGTTGGCCGCAGGCGGGCCGGCCAACTGGCGCCTTGTTTATCCCCAGAATGCCTGCCGTACCCTCTTGAGCCGGGTCAGCAGGCTTGCGTTTGCTCCGGTTTTCCTGTCAGTTTGCTTCGATTCTGACGCTATTGCGCGCCTCAGGCGGAGCTTCCTGATCCGGAGCTCCGATTGTTAATTCAAGTGAGCTCGAATGGTCATGCGTGTTATTCTGGAACGCTCAAATCTGCTGAAATCTCTCAACCACGTTCACCGCGTCGTCGAGCGGCGAAACACGATTCCGATCTTGTCGAACGTGCTCCTCAATGCCACCGGCGCGAGCCTTGAAATGAAGGCCACCGACCTCGATCTCGAGGTCACGGAAGCGACGTCTGCCAAGGTCGAGACCGCCGGCGCGACCACTGTCCCAGCGCATTTGCTCTATGATATCGTACGCAAGCTGGCGGACGGATCCGAGGTGATGCTGCGCACCGATGAAGACGGAAACTCCATGTCGGTCATTTCCGGCCGATCGAGTTTCCGGCTTCAGTGCCTGCCGCAGTCGGATTTTCCGGAACTTTCGGCCGGCACATTCTCGCACATATTCCGCATCGACTCATCTGCCTTGAAGGGCCTTATCGAAAAGACCCAATTCGCTATCTCGACAGAAGAAACGCGTTACTATCTCAACGGAATATATTTCCATACGATCGAATCCGGCGGTAAACTCAAGCTACGCTCGGTGGCGACAGACGGGCATCGGCTTGCGCGCGCCGAAATGGACGCTCCGGCCGGCTCAGAAGGCATGCCGGGCATCATCATTCCGCGCAAGACGGTGAGCGAGTTGCAGAAACTCGTCGACGATCCTGACGTCGCGGTAACGACAGAAGTCTCGGACACCAAGATCAGGTTCACGATTGGCAGTGTGGTTCTGACGTCAAAGCTGATCGATGGAACCTTCCCCGACTATCAGCGGGTCATCCCATCCGGCAACGACAAAGCGATGACAATTGACCGTCAGAGTTTCGCGGCGGCCGTGGACCGGGTTTCGACGATCTCTTCCGAACGAGGCCGCGCCGTGAAACTCTCAATTGGCGACGGCCTGCTGACCCTTGCGGTCAACAATCCGGATTCCGGCAGCGCCACTGAAGAACTCGCCGCCGACTATTCGTCCGATCCAATCGAAATCGGGTTCAACGCGCGCTATCTTCTGGACGTTGCCGCGCAGCTGTCAGGCAGCGAGGCAAGGTTCATGCTTGCCGATGCCGGATCCCCGACATTGATCCAGGATACGGCTGACGAGCACGCTCTCTACGTTCTCATGCCGATGCGGGTTTAGACCGGCTACTGGCCATGGCTCTCGATAGAGCGGGCGCACAATCCGCAAAAACGGTCAACACTTTTTTACGTAAGATAACGCTTACGGACTTCCGGAACTATGCCTCGCTCTCGCTGCCGTTTGAGGACGGCCTGGTCGCATTTAGCGGCGATAACGGTGCAGGCAAAACCAATCTTCTCGAAGCGATTTCCTTGCTCACTCCCGGAAGAGGGTTGAGGCGGGCGGGCTATGGCGAAATCGTGAAAGAAGGGCATTCTGGCGGGTTTGCCATTCACGCGGTCCTTTCCGGTTCAGATGGCGAATGCGAAATAGGTACCGGGACAACCGGCGTCGAAAACGACGTCGACGCGGGACGCCGGGTTCGCATCAATGCATCGCCCGCGCCTGCCGAAAGCCTGCTTGAATGGCTGCGCGTCATGTGGATTACACCATCGATGGACAGCCTGTTTACGGGTCCGGCCGGGGACCGTCGGCGATTTCTTGACCGCCTCGTGCTTGCCACAGAACCAGGCCACGGCAGACAAGCATTGGCCTATGAAAAAGCCATGCGCAATCGTAACCGTCTTCTTACCGATGGATCACATGACCGCGCTTGGTTTGAAGCGACAGAAGCCCAAATGGCAGCCTCTGGAACGGCAATTGCCGCCGCGCGCGTAGAAATGGTCAGGCTCTTGACGTCCATGATTGCAGCCATGGCCGATGGCCCGTTTCCCAAGTCGGAACTTGCCCTTTCAGGGACCCTTGAAGCGAGTGTCCATGAAAAGCCCGCTGTCGATATCGAGGAAGACTTCCGGAAGTCACTTGCTTCAGGCCGCGACCGCGATAGGTCAGCGGGGCGGACGCTCGACGGCCCGCACCGGTCGGATCTGCTTGTCCGGCACAGGCCGAAGAGCATGCCGGCTGAATTCTGTTCCACCGGCGAGCAGAAGGCGCTGCTGGTGGGCATGATCCTGTCCCATGCCCGACTTTGCGGCGAGGTCTTCGGCAACGTTCCGATCCTGCTTCTCGACGAAATCGCAGCGCATCTGGACTCCGGCAGGCGCGCTGCGCTTTTCTCGATTCTGACGGAGCTTGGATGTCAGGCCTTCATGACCGGAACCGATGTTTCCCTGTTCGCCAGCATCCGTGGCCGGGCACAGTTCCTTACTGTGGACCACGGCAAAGTCGCGCCAACGCAAGGCCACTGACAATCCTAACAGTCCGCACTATGTTTCATCCATGAGCATACCCTTCTCGCCACAGGAACTTGAACGCTACGCACGCCATATCGTGTTGCCCGAGATTGGTGGCGCCGGTCAGCAAAAGCTGAAAGCTGCTCGTGTGCTTGTTATCGGTGCGGGCGGACTTGGCGCGCCCGTTCTGCAATACCTTGCTGCTGCTGGCATCGGCACACTGGGCATCGTCGACGACGACACCGTCTCACTTTCCAATTTGCAGCGGCAGATCATCCACGATACCGCAGCGGTCGGATCAAAAAAACTGGATAGCGCCAGAACTGCAATCGGGCGCATTAATCCAACGGTCGCGGTTGAGCCGCATGATTTGCGGATCGACGCCGGGAATGCACGGAAACTCATAGCAGAATATGACTTTGTCGCCGATGGCTCCGATAATTTCGAAACCCGCTACGCGATCGCTGATGCCTGCCAGGAGGAGGGGCGACCGCTGGTGCACGCAGCCGTTGGTAGATTCGACGGGAGCGTCACAGTCCTCACTCCCTACGAGACAGGCTCGGATGGCTCCATGAATCCCTCCTACCGGGATTTGTTTCCGGAACCGCCGCCTGAAGGGCTCGTGCCTTCCTGTGCACAAGCCGGCATCATCGGGGCCCTGACCGGGGTGATCGGGACCTTGCAGGCAGTTGAGATCATAAAGCTCGTCGTCGGCATCGGGGAACCTTTGATCGGACGTCTGTTGCTCTACGACGCTCTTGCGGCTCGTTTCGATACAATTCGCTACGGCAGAACGTGATCGGACCGTGATGACCGTGTCCCGAATCCGGTCAGAGCGTGGTCGCGGAAGGGATTATCTTTGAGCCTTGAACTGACGGATGATGAGCAAGCGGTGGCAAGTGCGCATTTCGCTGATCGTGAGCGGCGATTTCACGCGATGGTGAGCAACGATTTCAGACGATCGTGAGCGCGAATTTCGCGGGATCGAGAACAGTCGCTCGGCCGATGGTTGATAG
>JBKJRE010000272.1:0-2607 GCA_046594775.1 Rhizobiaceae bacterium
ACAGCCTCATACCTGGTGCGGCTCAGCGCAAGGAGGACGCCACGGCCAGCAATGTCGGCGGTGAGGTCGATCTCATGGCAATCGTGGAGCGACTTAGAAACGTTCCCAAGCCTCAGACCGGCCTCGGATTCGCGGAAGCGGTCAGTCCGCAACTGCAGCCGGGCGATCCCGGGTATCGAAAGCCGGAAACAGCAGCGCCGCAACCGGCGCCCGATCAGGATGATCTCGACTTCAATTTCGGGTTGAAGCCGGGCAAATTCGGCTCGCGGGTTTAACGAACGTCTGCTTGGATCAGTAATGCCCAACCCTGGTCAAACCTGGGCGGGCACTTTGCTTGTCTCCACGCTCCTTCCCCCATCAGCAGGCGACCGGAGCCACCCAGAGGATTATCAACCCGATCCGCCGGTCACGGTTGAAAATCGACCTGAGATCGCGGTTACGAAAAGAGGTCCCGCAACATCGGCCCCGCAGCACTTAAAGGGTGATGTCTGATATCCTGGCGTCGCTGCCGATGCGTTGCCAATGCGGCCCCAGCTGGTGGCGGAACCATGTGGTCTGACGTTTGGCATATTGCCTGGTGGCGATCTTTGCCAGGGCGACCGCCTCCTCCAGCGTGGTCTCGCCTGTCATCGCCGCCTCGAGTTCTCGCACGCCGATGGCCTTCATGGCCGGCAGCGTCGGATCGAGACGCAGTGCGGCGAGCGCTTTCACCTCTTCGAGCGCGCCCCTCCCGATCATGCGATCGAAGCGGGCATCGATGCGCGCGACCAGATCGTCACGGCCGGTCTCGACCACCAGCATCCGGGCCGTTGCAATGTCGATCAGCGGACATCCTCTGTCTGCCTGCCATGCCAGGATAGACCGCCCGGAAGTCTGCAGCACCTCCAGCGCGCGCACGATCCTCTGGCCGTCTGTCGGCCGCACAGACATGGCCGCCGCCGAGTCCTGACGCATCAGAATCGCATGCAATTTTGTCGGACCCTGTTGTGCAAGCTCGTATCTCCAACGCTCCCTGACCTGGTGCGGTATTTCCGGCATCTCGGAAATCCCCCCGATCAGTGCTCTGAAGTAGAGCCCGGTGCCGCCAACAAATACGGGCCGCCCCGTGTCGATCTCATCATTGCCGCTGAGCGCCATGACGTCGCGCAGCCATGCGCCGGTGGAGAAAGCGATGCTTGGATGCACATGGCCATAAAGCAGATGCCGCGCACGCCCCAGATCCTCGGGGCCGGGCCTTGCAGTCAGCGTCCGGAGAACCGAGTAAACCTGCATGGAGTCGGTGTTGACAATGGCGCCACCATGCCGCTCGGCGAATTCCATCGCCATCCTCGACTTGCCGCTGGCGGTCGGCCCGGCTATCAGGATCGCGTTTCTAATGCGCCCCTCCCCGGCTCCGGAATTCTTCATGTCGCTTGTCGCCACGCTCATTTCTCATCCCGCCGCGTGTCAGCTGTCGCCGTCGCTCGCGTCTACGGCAGCGGCATGCGTCGGTGCAAGCACCATCGTCTGGCTTGGCCACCAGACTGCCTGTGATCTGATGCTGCCGCAGCCACTTGGCAAGGCCGACGCGTATGAATTGCTGACTGGCGCGCTGGCTACGGAGCCAATTGACGTCGTCGTTCACGATGCGGGCGCGAGACGCAAGCGGATCCTCATCGCCGACATGGATTCCACGATGATCGATCAGGAATGCATCGACGAGCTCGCCGACGAAATCGGCATCAAGGAGCGCGTCGCTGCGATAACCGCGCGCTCCATGAATGGCGAGATCGCCTTCGAGCCGGCGCTGCGCCAACGCGTGGCACTGCTTAAGGATCTCGAATCGGTGGTTATCGACCGCATCATCGAGAGCCGCCTGACGCTAGCCTCCGGTGGCCACACCCTGGTGCGGACCATGCGCAGGAACGGGGCATGGACGGCGCTGATTTCAGGCGGCTTCGACGTGTTCACCCGGCGGATCGCCGCCAAGCTCGACTTTCACGAAGACCGCGCCAACCGCCTTATCGAATCGGGCGGCCGGCTCACTGGCAAGGTCGCGGAACCGATTCTCGGCCGCGCCGCCAAAGCCGATGCGCTCCGCGAAATCGCGGCCCGTCTGGAACTCGACCCGCAGGATGCCATCGCCGTTGGCGACGGCGCCAATGATCTCGACATGCTGCAGCTGGCCGGCATGGGCGTAGCGCTGCACGCCAAACCTGCGGTTGCGGCCAAGGCCGACATTCGCATCGACCACGGCGATCTCACCGCTCTCCTCTATCTGCAGGGCTACCGCCGGGAAGAATTCATCGTTTGACGCTCTTGCAGACGCAACGGATCATACTGCGCAACTGGGAGGAGCGCGACCGCAACCTTTTCTTCCGCATCAATTCCGACGACGCCGTCATGGAATTCTTCCCATTTCGCCGCAGCCGCACGCAGGCGGATGCCGTCATGGACCGGATGCGCGACGATATCTCGCGGCACGGATTTGGCTGGACGGCTGCCGAAATCGCCGCCACCGGCGAATGCATTGGCTTCATCGGGCTCAACGCCTCAGACATCGCGCCCGTCGCGCCATTCGGCACGCTGGAGATCGGCTGGCGGCTTGCCCCCGAATTTTGGGGCAAG
>JBKJRE010000276.1:0-7747 GCA_046594775.1 Rhizobiaceae bacterium
CACCGGCGCCGCGCGCGGCATCGGCCGCGGCTTCGCTGAAGCCTATGCGCGCGAGGGCGCCACTGTCGCCATCGCCGACATCAACCTCGATGCGGCGCAAAAGGCTGCGGCCGAAATCGGCGACGCCGCCTACGCCGTGCAGCTCGACGTCAGCAAGCAGGACAGCATCGACGCTGCCGTCGCAGCAGTGGTTGCCAAGGCAGGCAAGCTGGACATCCTGGTCAACAATGCCGCGCTGTTCGACGCGGCCGAAACCGTCGACATCACCCGCGCCAGCTATGACAAGCTCTACGCCGTCAATGTCGCCGGCACCCTGTTCACGATGCAGGCTGCCGCAAAGCAGATGATCGCGCAGGGCCACGGAGGCAAGATCATCAACATGGCCTCGCAGGCGGGCCGCCGCGGCGAAAGCCTCGTTCTGGTCTACTGCTCGACCAAGGCGGCGGTGATCTCGATGACGCAGTCCGCCGGCCTCAACCTGATCAAGCATGGCATCAACGTGAACGCCATCGCGCCCGGTGTCGTGGACGGCGAACACTGGGAGCATGTCGATGCGATGTTCGCCAGGCTCGAAGGCAAGAAGCCTGGCCAGAAGAAAGCCGAGGTCGCCGCCGGCGTGCCGGCCGGCAGATTTGCAACGCCCGGCGACCTGACCGGCATGGCGATCTTCCTGGCATCGCCTGAGTCCGACTACATCGTGTCGCAGACATACAATGTCGACGGCGGACAGTGGATGAGCTGACGACATGGACCTGAATCTCACAACCAAGGTCGCGGTGATTACGGGCGGCAGCGTCGGCATCGGGCTGGGCGTCGCAAGGGCCTTCGCCCGCGAAGGCGCAGATGTGCTTGTGGCGGCACGGGACCGCGAGCGGGTCGAGGAAGCCGCGGCAAGCATCGCAGGCGAATTCGGCGTCACCGCCCACGCCCATGCCTGCGACGTGGCAACGGCCGCAGGATGCGACAGCCTGATCGCAGCGACCCGCGACAAGTTCGGCGGCGTCGACATTCTGGTCAACAATGCCGGAACCGGCTCCAACGAGACAATACTCGAGGCGCCGGACGAGAAGTGGCAGGCCTACTGGGAGCTGCATGTGATGTCCGCCGTGAGGCTGGTCCGAGGACTGGCGCCCATGATGGCGGCGCGTGGCGGCGGTGCGGTACTTAACAACGCTTCGATCTGCGCCACCCAGCCACTCTGGTACGAGCCGATCTACAACGTGACCAAGGCAGCTCTCCTGATGCTGTCGAAGAACATGGCGACCGAACTGATCGGCCAGAACATCCGCGTCAACACCATCAACCCGGGCCTCATCCTGACGCCCGACTGGATCAAGACGGCCAAGCAGCTTTCCGCCGGCAGCGGTGGCGACTGGGAAGGCTATCTGCAATCGGTGGCCGATGAACATGCGCCGATCAAACGCTTCGGCACGGTCGAGGAACTGGCCGACTTCTTCGTTTTCCTGTGCTCCGACCGCGCCTCTTATGCGGTGGGCGCAACCTATTTCGTCGACGGCGGGATGTTGCGCACGATCTGAAGGAATGAAACACCATGTCGGTATCCCTGTCGCTGAAATCACTCAAGGACCTGCCCGCCAGGGTTGGCCGCCCCGCCTATGACCGCAGTGACCTCAAGCCGGGCATCGTGCATTTCGGCGTCGGCAATTTTCATCGTTCCCACCAGGCGGTCTATCTCGACGATCTCTTCAATTCCGGCGAGGGCCATGACTGGGCCCTGGTCGGCGCCGGCGTCTTCGAGGGCGAGAAGGCCGGACGAGCCAAGCTCGAGGAACAGGACTGGCTGACCACGGTGGTGGAGCAGGATGCTGGTCACATGGAAGCCCGCGTCACCGGGATTATGATCGACTTCCTGACCCCCGGCGATGCCGCAGCGATCATCGAACAACTCGCCGACCCGTCGATCAGGATCGTCTCCATGACAATCACGGAGGGCGGCTACTTCATCGACCCCGCTTCGGGGAAATTCAATCCGGTTCACCCCGACATCGTCGCCGATGCGCGCAACATGACGGCGCCCAAAACCGTGTTCGGCCTGATCCTCGCCGGATTGATGCGCAGGCGCGGCGAGGAAGGCGGCGTGCCCTTCACCGTCATGTCATGCGACAACATTCCCCATAATGGCCACGTGGCATCCGACGCGGTCGTCGGTTTGGCCCGGCTTGTCGACGAGGACCTGGCCGAGTGGGTGAGCGAACATGTCGCCTTTCCAAACGGCATGGTCGACCGTATCACGCCGGCAACCACGCAGCGGGAGCGCGAGATCCTGGCGCGCGAATTCGGCATCAATGACAATTGGCCGGTGTTCTGCGAACCTTTCCGGCAATGGGTGCTTGAAGACAAGTTCACCGACGGAAGGCCGGCGCTGGAAAAAGTCGGCGTGCAGTTCGTCAAGGACGTTTCGCCCTTCGAGCTCATGAAGATCCGGATCCTCAACGGGGGTCACGCAGCGATCGCCTATCCGGCCGGGCTGATGGACATTCACTTCGTGCACGAGGCCATGCAGGAGCCGCTGGTCCGGGCTTTCCTCGAAAAGGTGGAGCGGGACGAGATCATCCCGACCGTGCCCCCCGTGACGGACGTGGTACTGGAAGACTATTACCGGCAAGTGGCGGGCCGGTTCTCCAACCCCACGATCGGCGACACGGTACGCCGGCTTTGCCTCGACGGTTCGAACCGGCAGCCGAAATTCATCGTGCCGACAGCCGCCGACCGCCTCAGGCAGGGCAAAGGCATCAATGGCCTGGCACTGGAGTCGGCGCTGTGGTGCCGCTACTGTTTCGGCACGACGGATTCGGGCGCGACGATCGAGCCCAACGACCCCAATTGGGATCGATTGCAGGCGACGGCCAAGGCGGCGAAGGAGGATCCGGCAGCCTGGCTTGCAATGTCGGACATCTACGGCGAAGTCGGCAGGTCGGCGATTTTCACAGCGGCTTTCGCCGGGCATCTCGCGGCACTGTGGAGCAGCGGATCGCGCGCAACGCTGACCGCGTATCTCGCCGGGAAAGCGTGATAGCAGGCGTCGTCGACGGGATAAGGCCGACCGGCCCTCCGGGGCTGGTCATCTTCGATTGCGACGGCGTCCTGGTTGACAGCGAGCCGATATCAATTGCCGCGCTGCTGGACCTCGTCGTCAAAGCTGGCGGCTCGGTGAGCGAAGACCAGGCCTACCAGCTGTTCCTCGGGCGCAGCCTGGCAGCCGTACGCCAGCTGCTGACCCAGAAATTCGCGCTGACGCTCAATGACCTTCAGATTGGCGAGATGCGCGCCGATCTCATGCAGCGCTTTCGCACGCATCTGAAACCGATCCCGGGCATGGCCGAGACACTGGCGCGCATAGGCACCGCCCGTTGTGTCGCCTCTTCGGGGAGCCTGGATCGCATCCGAGTTTCGCTTGGCATTACGGGCCTGCTGGAAATGCTTGAACCGCACCTGTACAGTGCCACCATGGTGAAGCGAGGCAAACCGGCTCCAGACCTGTTTCTGCACGCTGCGCGCGACATGGGCGTGGCGCCGGCCAACTGCGTCGTCATCGAAGACAGCCCGGCCGGCATCGACGCCGCGCATGGTGCAGGCATGCGCGTCTTCGCCTTCACCGGCGGCTCGCACGCAGGCCATGCCGCGCTGGTCGCCGAGCTCGCGAAGCGGCGGCCGGAACGCGTCTTTGCCGACATGCGGCTGCTGCCGGAAATGCTTGCAGGCACGATATGAAGGGGCGGCATGTCTGCGCCGTCGATGTCGGCACGGGCAGTGCGCGCGCCGGCGTTGTCACCCTCGACGGCACGATGCTTGGACGCGCCGAACATCCGATCGCCATGCACCGGCCGAAAACCAACCATGCCGAGCACGATTCGGAGGATATCTGGAAGGCGGTGTGCCTCGCCGTGAGGGCAGCGCGCGAAACCGCCGGCGTGACGCCCGAGAGCATCGCCGGCATAAGCTTCGACGCTACCTGTTCGCTGGTCGTGCGAGACGCGGATGGCGGGCAGGTCAGCGTTTCGACCACCGGCGAGAAGCGCTGGGACACGATTGTCTGGCTCGATCACCGCGCCCTGGCGGAAGCCGACGAATGCACGGCCAGCGGTCATCGGGTACTCGACCATGCCGGCGGCGTGATGTCGCCGGAGATGGCCATACCGAAGCTGATGTGGCTGAAGCGTCACCTGCCCGAGAGATGGAACAAAGCCGGCTATCTTTTCGATCTGACCGATTTCCTGACCTGCAGGGCGTCGGGGTCGCTGGAACGTTCGCAATGCACGCTGACCTGCAAATGGACCTATCTGGCGCATGAAAAGACCGGCTGGCAGCGGGACTTTTTCAGCACGGTCGGCCTGGACGACATGCTGGAGCGCGGACAGGTTCCCGAACACGCCAGCCCGGTGGGGACCGACCTGGGACCCCTTACCGCGCGGGCGGCGAGCGATCTCGGCCTGACCCAGGCCTGCCGCGTGGCCACCGGCGTGATCGACGCCTATGCCGGCGCACTCGGCGTGCTGGGCGGCTTTGCGGCAAATCCGGCAGAGATCGGCCGTCACCTGGCGCTGATTGCCGGAACATCGAGTTGCGTCATGGCCCTGTCGCCCGAGCCGCAGTCCTTCCCCGGCGGCTGGGGACCGTATTTCGGAGCCGCCCTGCCCGGCTTCTGGATCAGCGAGGGAGGCCAGTCGGCGACCGGCGCGCTGCTCGACCACATTGTGCGGCTGCATGGCGCGGGCGGCAGCCCGACGCCGGAGCGCCACCGCGCCATCGTCGAGCGGATCATGGAATTGCGCGCGGTGGAGGGGCTCGACCTTGCCGGACGGCTGCATGTGCTGCCGGACTTCCATGGCAACCGATCGCCGCTTGCCGACCCGCACGCACTGGGCGTGATCAGCGGCCTGACGCTCGATGCGTCCTTCGACAGCCTATGCCGGCTCTACTGGCGCACTGCCGTCTCGATTGCGCTCGGTGTCCGGCATATCCTGGAAACATTGAATTCAAGCGGCTTCGTGATCGACACGCTGCATGTGACAGGCGGCCACACGAAGAACCCGCTGCTGATGCAGCTTTATGCAGACGCCGTAGGCTGCAGCGTGATCGAACCGGTCGCCGACGAGGCGGTGCTGACCGGCACGGCCATGGTTGCGGCGGCAGGCGCCAGACTCTATCCGGATCTCGCAAGCGCCTGCGGGGCCATGCAGCAACGTGGCCGCGCGAGGCGACCCGACCCGGCGGCGCTTGGCCGCTTCGATCGTGATTTCCGGGTGTTCCTGCAGATGCACAAGCACCGGCAGCAGATCGACGCTATCCAGTAGGGCGCTCCATCCGGCTGCGAAAATGTCAAGCGACGACGGTCAGCCGACGTCGGCGCTCGTCGAGCGAGACGATGACGAGGCCGCTCAGAACCACCAGCGCGATGCCGCAGACGGCCAGCACATTGGGCACCTGGCCGAAGACAAGCACGCCTGAAAGGACCGCCCAAACGGTGAAGGAATAGTAGAACGGCGCGACAATGCCGGCCTGGCCGACCCGGTAGGCCATGAACAGGAAGAAGTGACCGAAAATCAGGAACAGCCCGGCCCCGGCCAGCAGCAGCAGATGGCGCATCCCCGGAACGACCCATTGTTCAATGGCCAGATGCGCGGCGCCCGCGCCGGTCAGCACCACGACCACCGCCGAAAGGGCGACGATCATGCCCGGCACCTGGGCGGCGACACGGCGGCTGGAAAGATCGCGCGCCGCGGAGAACAAGGCGTTGGCGAGGCCGAGCAGCGCATAGAGGGAAATGCCCTGGGTGGTGGGCTGCGCCACCATCAGCGCCCCGACGAAACCAAGCCCGATCAGCGCCATGCGCACCCCGCCGATGCGCTCGCGAAACAGCATCGAGGCGCCGAGAAGGATGAGCAGCGGGGTGATCTGACCGAGCGCGATCACGTCGGCGATCTGCATGTTGGCGAGCGCCACGATGTAGACTAGGACGGCCACCGTTTCGAGCCCGTTGCGCAGCAGCACCCGCGGGTCGAACATCAGCGGAAGCTGCCTGCCATAACCCAGCGCGAGCAGCAGGGGAAAGCCCCACAACGCCGCGGCGGCGCCACGCAGGACCAGCACCTCGAAAGGCGGCAGGCCATCGGTCGCGAGCTTCATCATCGTGTCGTTGACGATGTATGAGCCGGTGGCGATGACCATGAAAAGCGGGCCGCGAATGGCGGGCGGGATGAAATGCATGGGTCAGGATGAGCAGACCCGAGGGCCGGTGGCAATAGACCACAGGGCCAGCGGCGATGGTCGCAGAAGTGATGCTCGATCCTGCTGCCGAGCCCGCCTGACTGCGCGCCGTGGCTGTCCGGTTGCTGGCCCGGAATTTTTGCGAAGCCGCCGGTGGCAGAAGCGATCAAGCTGTCTGGAGCTTCCCGGACGGTGCGCAACGGCCGAAGGTGACATGAATTTTCAGGATGATGCGGTGACATCGACAGGCGCGACTTCTTCAAAGACCCGGTCGGTTGCACTCCTCGTCTTCGCGGAAATGGCAGGCATGAGCCTGTGGTTCGCCTCGGCCGCCGTGCTGCCCGACATGGCGCGCGAGGCGACCATCTCGCCCGACCGCCAGGCACTGCTTTCAAGCGGCGTGCAGGCGGGCTTCGTGCTTGGCGCGCTGGTGTCCTCCATAGCCGGGATCGCCGACCGTTTCGATCCCCGCCGGGTCTTCGCAATCTCGGCGCTTCTGGCGGCGCTTGCCAACACCACGCTGCTTTTCCTGCCGCTCGGCAGCGACCCGGCGATCGCCGCCCGATTCGTGACAGGCGCGCTGCTTGCCGGGGTCTACCCGGTGGGCATGAAGATCGCCGTGGGTTGGGGCAGCCGCGACCGCGGCTTCCTGGTCGGCCTGCTGGTCGGAGCTCTGACCCTCGGCAACGGGCTGCCGTACCTCGCCTCCTTCTTCGGCGGCGCCGACTGGCGTTCTACCATCGTCGTGGTGTCGCTGCTTGCCGCGACGGGAGCAATCATCGTGCTGGGAGTCGGTCTCGGACCTCATCATGCCCGATCGCCGCGCTTCGATCCCGGCGCGATCCGGCTGGCCTGGACGGACCGGCGCATTCGCGCCGCCTATTTTGGCTATTTCGGCCATATGTGGGAGCTGTTCGCTTTCTGGGCGTGGATCGGCACCGCCTCGGCGGTCTCCTACAAGGCTTCGCTCGACGGATCCGCGGCGGAAAGTCTCGGCAAGCTCACGGCGTTCCTCGCGATCGCGCTGGGCGGCGTGGCCTGCGTTATCGCCGGGCGCGTCGCCGACCGCATCGGCAAGGCGGAGGTGACCATCATCGCCATGTTCGTCAGCGGCAGCGCGGCCATCCTGACCGCGCTGACCTTCGGCGGCCCCGTGTGGCTCAGCCTTTGCCTGATCCTGGTCTGGGGCGTGGCGGTGATCCCCGACTCGGCGCAGTTCTCGGCGCTGGTCGCGGATGCGGCGCCGCCGCAACTGGCAGGCAGCCTGATGACCTTCCAAACCGCCATAGGCTTTGCCCTGACAACAGTGACCGTGCAGGTTACGCCCGTTGTCGCCGCAGCGATCGGCTGGCAGGTGGTTCTTGGCGGACTGGCCATCGGCCCGGCGCTCGGCATCGTCGCCATGCTGCCGCTGAGAGCCGGTCGAACCGCCTAGGCCGTAGTGACGATTTAAGGAATTGGGATTCCGTTTTGGGAGCAAATCAGATTCAACGCTGACTTTTGGAGGTTTGCGATGGAT
>JBKJRE010000477.1:0-6048 GCA_046594775.1 Rhizobiaceae bacterium
CCGCCCGCAGGAGGCCGCCATTACCTTCGACAACGCCGATACCACCGGTGACGTTGTGGAGCAGTTTGTTGCCCGCGCCGAAGACGTCGGGCGCAACGGTCGAACCGTAATATTGCAGGCTGATCCAGCTGGCGACGACGACCGGCGCAGTCAGGATCAGCTCCAGTACGCCGAAGCCTTCGTCCCGCCGCCAATCATAGTCGTGGAGGAAGGCCCGGCCCGCGAGATCACGCCCGGCGGTGCGCGACCGGGGGGCCGCGACAAAGGCCTGGCAGCCGGCGAGTGCCCATTCGGGGCGCAGCTCGGCCCAATCGCGGGCGCGGTGCGGGATGTCCTGCCCGGACCCGGCGCGCGGCAGGCGGAGCGCCCGTTCCCCCCGCGCCAGCACGCCAGCCGAAGTCAGCCAACGCTTTGCCTGGTCCAGAGTCTCGGCGTGGATCGCAGAGGGATGATCGGCTGCGTATACCGCAACGTCGTCGGTTGTCGTGTCGTGCAACGCGCCGAGGAACAGGGTATCTTCCGGAATGGCGATGCCGCTAGCGACCAGACCGGCGCGCACCTCGCGATCGTTGAGCAGCGAGGCGAGCAACCGGGCGTTCACCTCGCCCGGATACCCGCCGCACGCGCCGCAATGCAGCGCGCTGGCATGCGGATTGTTGACCACATTGCCGCCGTGTCCGGCGAGCAGGACCAGCCTTGCGAAGCCATCGGTAAGCGACATCGCTCTCAGCACGGTGGAAGCCATCGTGATTCGCGTGTCGAGGTCGAGCGTGTCGGCTGGGCGAGGCGCAGGATCTGGCGGCGCCGCATGGCTCGTCAGTCCCAGTCCGTCGTGCAGCAGCTTTGCCACGTAGATCGGCCCCGTCGCCTCGACGAAAGCGAACGAGGAGATTGCGGCAAGCTTGAAGCGGCCCCAGGCGCGCTTTGCGCGTGCCGTGATCCGCGCAGCCAGATCCGCCCTTTCCATCGCTGGCGTCGGCTCTCCCGAACAGGTGAAGACACTCGGCGTCAGCAGCACCGGCAGGCGCGCCTCGACGACATCCGATGCGAAGCGCCGATGGCCGATGCCCAGACCGAAGAATCCGGCGAAGCCCAATGTCCTGATAGCGGGATCGAGACTTTCCAGGGCCCGGCGAAAGACTTCCGAACGCACGTCGATGCAGAAGGCCATCTGCAGGGTGGGGCGACCAGGCGCTGTTGGGGTCGCAGCCGTTCCTGAGAAAAGGGTGTGGAGGCGCCGCTGGGCGGCGCGTTCGGCAGCCTCCTGGAGGATGGTGTCGACGCCATCCTCGGGGGTAGCGGAGACCGGTTCGGCGTAGGCAGCGATGGCAGCCTGCCACTGTGGCTCGAGGGACGAACCATACTGCCGCAGCAACGCCGCCTCCCAGATTATGCGGATGGCCAGCAGGTCGGTCACGGACGCATCAATCCTGCCGCTTAGCTCCGCTTGCCAGAGCCGATAACGGGCGACCTGGCCCCAGCCGCCGAGACTCATCAGCAGCCGGTGGAAATAGCTCTCCAGCGCCGCCTCGGATAGACCCAGGCTCGCGACGCACCCGACGAGCGCGGCCTCGGCCGTCGCGGGCGCATCCGCCACACTCTGCGCGATACCGTCAAGGCCGGCGATTTCTGGCGTCAGGTCGTGGGTCGCGACGGTCCGCCATGCAGCATAGGCGCCGTGCGCCGATGGCGCGGCCCACAGCGCCTGCCCCTGATCAAAATACCCCGACGCCCAGTGACTGATGCGGTCGTTTACGATGCCCGTCCAGGCGATCGCCGCGGCATCGCGTGCCAGTTCGGCGACTGTCGGGACGGCATGCGGTTTTGTCCCTTCGGCTTGGGCGGCCTGCTTCAGCGCGGCGAACGTCTTCGGCCGAAGTCGTGCGGGGGCTGCATCGAAGGCGGCTTTCAGATCTTCATCGGCAATCTCGCCCGAATACAGCCGCTCTGCATACCAGGACCTCGGCATGGTCAGCGCGATTCCTGCGACGCGCCGCAGACGCGCGGCCGCGGTAGAAAGCGGCTCACCCGCCTGGCCGAGGAATGGATTGACCGCGACGCTCGAAGCAAGCGGCCAAAGAGGGGGAATGGCGCGCGCCGCACGGTTTGCCGCCTCGACGATAGTATCGCGGGGCAGGAGTGGCGCTTTGGTCGCGGTCATCAGCATCGGCGTTATCCTTGCTCTCATTTGCTCACGACGCCCTGCGGACGGACCAGCCGCCGAGCATGCGATCCATCGTGGCGTTGGCGTAAAGGCCATTGGAAAGATGGACGCGCAGTCCCGCGGCGGCGGGGTGCGAAGCCCAGAGCGGGAATAGCGCCTGCGCAACTGCCACCAGCCCGAAGCTCAGCACCGCGAGCGCCATCAGGGTCCATTCCAGGCGGCCTGGCGCTGGTGTCGCCGGCAGAACGCCTGCCGTGAGCCATTCGGCCGCAGTCTGGAGCGCGAAATATCCGACAGCGGCGGCGCTGGCGTAGATCGCGGTCCTGTGTGTCAGTGGACGTGGCGCGGCATCGGCGAGCCCCTGGGCCAGCAGATAGGCAACACCGAAGATAAGGATGGCACCAAGCGCGAGCGCCTGGGGCGACTTGTGTTCAAAACCGAAGGCTATGCCAAACGCAGCGCCGATCCCGGCATAGATCGCGAGCGCGATCAGGAAGGCGCGACCCACGGCGGAACCATTGGGAACGGCAACGGGGCCGGGCCGGCGAATAGCCGCAACCTGCTCGACTGCCCCGCCGGATGCCAGAAAAGCATGGGCTTTGTAGATAGAGTGAGCGACAATGTGGAGCAGCGCCAGCGGGAACAGCGCCAGACCGCACTGCAGCATCATGAACCCCATCTGCGCGACCGTCGACCAGGCGAGCGAGGTCTTGACCGCAGGCTGCGTCAGCATGACGAGCGCACCGAACAGCGCTGTAAAGCCGCCAACCATCGCCAGCCCTGCGAGCACGCCTGGAGCCAAAAGCATCACATCGGCGAAACGGATCAGCAGGAAGCCGCCGCCATTGATTACGCCTGCATGAAGAAGCGCCGAGACCGGCGTCGGCGCCTCCATGACCTCGGTGAGCCAGCCATGGATCGGGAATTGCGCCGACTTCAGGACCGCGGCGATCGCCAGCAAGGCGGCGGCCATGAGTACAAGCCATGATGGATCGCTGGTACGAGCGAGCGCGTTGATCGTTGCGATGTCGGTCGTGCCGAAGCTCGTCCAGATGAGGACGGCCGCGAGGAGCAATGCGATGGCGCCGATCGTCGAGAACAGGCGCTTCTTGCGCGCCGCGCGCCGTGCTGCGACGCGCTCTGGGTAGAACAGAAGCAGGCGATGCAGCGCGACACTGGTCGCCATCCACGCCGCCACCAGCTGAACGAGGTTGCCCGCCTGGACCAGCAGGAGGACGGCGGCGAGCGCAGCGCACAGCCAGCCGATAAACTTGCCCTGCCGTGCCTCTCCGTCGAGATAGGTGCGGGCGTAACGCACGACGATCCAGCCGACGAACGCGACCAAGAGGAGCATCGTCGCGCTCACCGCATCAACCCTCGCAGACAGGCCGATGCCGCTCCATCCGATCAACCCGCTGTCGCCGGCGCCGCGCAGGATCAGGATTGCAAGCGAGGCAATCGCGATCAGCAGCGCTCCAAGCGCTGCGCCCTCGGCGAGAGCCGGCACCAGGGGTGGTCGCCGACCGTTTAGCACAAATCCGAGGATGGCGGCGATGAGCAGCAAGAGCGGTGCGGAAAGCGGGAGCAGATAAAGCGACAAGGCAATCCCCCAGGATCGAAGGCGGTCGGGATGCCTCAGGTATCAAGCGGATAAGTAAGATAAAAATTCATTGTTTGCGGAGAATCGTTCGTTATTATCGAACGTTATGGCAGCACTCAACTACAACCATCTGCGCTACTTCTGGGCGGTCGCTCATGACGGCAACCTCACCCGCACGGCGGAACGGCTGAACCTCACGCAGTCCGCGCTGTCGGTGCAGATCCGCAAGCTTGAGGGGCGCCTCGGTCATTCGCTGTTCGAGCGGCGGGGACGACAGCTGCACCTGACTGAAGCTGGAAAGATCGTTCTAGACCATGCCGACGCGATCTTTGCCACCGGCGACGAACTTCTGGGCACGCTCCGCCAGTCGGGCGCGGCGCGGCAGGCGCTGCGCGTCGGTTCGCTCGCCACGCTGTCGCGCAACTTTCAGATGGAGTTCCTCCGTCCTGTTCTCGGCCGAACGGACATCGACCTGATTCTTCGCTCAGGCAGCGCCGGCGAGCTGTTGCGCGCGCTGGAGGCCCTCAATCTCGACGTCGTGCTCCTCAATCGGGCGCCAGCAGGCGACGCGCTGACTTCTCTCGTCACGCATCGTCTCGCCGAGCGCTCGGTCAGTCTGGTGGGCACACCGGACCGCCTGGGCGACGCCGCGAGCCTCGCCGATCGACTGCGCAAACATCCGATCATCCTGCCGACGGTGGACAGCAGTGTACGCACCGGCTTCGACGCGATGGCCGATAGCCTCGGTGTCAGGCCGCAGATCGTTGCGGAAGTAGAGGACATGGCCATGATGCGGCTTCTCGCCCGCGAGGATATCGGGCTGGCGGTCCTTCCGCCCATCGTGGTCAAGGACGAGATCGCAGGGGGTATTCTGGTCGCAGGCGATCAATTGCCGGGAATCGTGGAGACCTTCCACGCGGTGACCATGGCGCGGCGGTTCCCCAATCCGCTGGTCAGGCTGCTTCTTCAGCCTGCGAACGCGCTGGGAGATATCTAGGTTCAGGGAGTAGTCGGATGGTTGCGGGCTATCGTGTGAGTTCGGACGCCACCCTGGTCTTGCCGCTGCTTGCCGCCGCAGAAGAGCTGTCCAGCGCCGTCGGACTCCATCCCGGATACGCCAACGCCTTGTCGATGGCAGGGTCCCCGGCGATCCCGGCAGGACTCGACGTCTTTGACGAACTCCGCCTCATGAATGCCTGGCGATGATGTCCCGCAGCGCCTCGCCGAAGCGGTGTACTTCTTCAACCGTATTGTAATGGACAAGAGAGGCGCGGATAGCGCCGGAATCCATCGACAGGTTGAGCCTTTTCATGAGGCGCGGCGCATACATATGCCCATCGCGGATGCCGATGCCGCGCTCGGCCATTGCCTCGACGATCATCTGCGGCGACAGGCTTCCGATATTGAAGCAGAAGGTCGGCACGCGCTCGTCGATGCGCGCTTCGTCGGCAACGCCGTAGAGGGTCGCGCCGCAGTCCTTGAGGATCTTCAGCATCTCGCGCGCCAGCGAAATCTCGTAGTCGCGGATAGCCCCCATGCCGGCGACGATGTTTTCTCGCCGCGTTCGGTTGTTTGACGGGGCGAAATTGCGCCCGATCGATTCGAGATAGTGGACTGCCGCATTCATGCCGGCGACATTCTCGTAGATGAAGGTGCCCGCTTCGACCTTGTGAGGCGGTTCGTCCGGGATGAAATCTTCGCGAAAGGTGGGTAGCCGCTTCAGCGTCTCGAAGCGGCCCCACAGAAAGCCCATATGTGGCGAAAAATTCTTGTAGCCGGAGCAGACCAGATAGTCGCAACCCCATGCCTGCACATCGATCGGCCCGTGCGGGCCATAGTGCACGCAGTCGAGGAACACTTCGGCGCCGGCGGCATGGGCGATTTCTGCCACCGACGCTACATCAACGATCGAGCCGATCGAATGGGCGGTCACCGTGCAGGCGACCAGCCGGGTTCGGTCCGAGACCAGCGGCCGCAGATCGTCGACATGCAGATTGCCGTCCTCGCGCATGCGCCACCAGACGATCTTCGCGCCCTGTGCTTCCAGTGCCGTCCAGGTCGCGATGTTGGCGTCGTGGTCCATGTCGGTGACGATGATCTCGTCGCGCTCTCGGAGCATCTGGACGATGCCGAGGCTGACAAGGCGGATGAACGAAGTGGCGTTCATGCCGAAGCAGATTTCTTCGGGCCTGTAGGCGTTGATCAGCAAAGCAACGCTCTCTCGCGCCTCGGCCACGGACCGGTCGACAGCGACGCTGCGGCCATAGCGGCCGCCGCGCTGCAC
>JBKJRE010000114.1:0-3096 GCA_046594775.1 Rhizobiaceae bacterium
GTTGTTGCGGCATCTCACGCGTCGATTGAGGCTGTCAGAATCAGAGACATGGCGCTTGGGGACTTCGATACGGCAATCGTGGCGTTCCTGAACGGCAATTCCAAAGTGCACGCGCGCAATCTCGTGCGCCGCCTGAAACGCCTGAAACGGAACCTGCGCGTCGGCGTCTTCATTCCGCTAGCGAACGGCACCGACGCGCCGCTGATAAAGCCGGAGGATCTAAACGCGGACTTCGTTGCGGTTACCATGGCCGAGGCTGCCGTCGCCGCACTCAAGGATGCCGCACCCGTGCCGCTGAAGAAAGTGTCGAGGCGGATTTCCCGCCTGCGGCCGAGTTCGGCAAGACGTGCACCGGCGGTGTCAGGGTAAAACTAGCCGGACAACACGGCGGCCATCGTGCCGGGGATTTCTGCCGTGTCCCAGCTAATCATCGACCGAGCCAAACCGGCGAGTGCCCGCCAAGCGCGGCCGATTTCGACACACTTAATCAGGAGAGTTCGCTCCGCAAGCAACAACCCAGCGGTCTCGTCGTTCGCTTCAACAAGGGCGCCCATCGCCAGTAGGCTAGCTCGATAGAGGTGGTTCGGTTTGTTTAAACAGGTTATATTATGGGCGTTTCGTAAGTGGATTTCCGCCTCTGCTATGCCGCCACCGCTTCCGGTCTCAGCACGTTGAAGTAGGCCTCATCGGGGGTGTGGGGCTGGCGATGATTGCCTGACGCTCACCCGAGCCGGGCCATGATCTGCGACACCACCGCAAGTGCGTCGGCCGTTCCGTTGGCTTCACCTTTTTCGAAGTCACCCTCGATGGTCCCCATCTGATTGGTCACGTGAGCGAGGCAGATGACGGCCCGGCCTCGCGCTTGCGCGAAGGCATACAGCCCAGCCGCCTCCATTTCGACCGCGAGGATACCGCGACCCCGCGCCACCACGATGGCGGCCTCGGTCTCGCGAAACGGCGCATCGGTGGTCCAGGTCGCGCCCCGCAGCACACGCGGACCTTGGTCGAAAGCGTCTCCAAGCCGCGAAAGCAGATGCTCGGGCGCAGCGCTCCAGTCTGAGGGCGGAACGTAATGGTAGCTCGTGCCCTCGTCACGCAGCGCCCGGTCGATCAGGATGAAATACGGCGGCGCACCCTGCGGGGTGATCTGCCCGGATGAGGTGACGCTGATCAGCAGCGCGCAGCCCGAGGCGAACATCTCCTCGGCGACGAGCACGGCGAAGGATGCGCCGACGGCGCAGCCGACCACGCCGATCTCGTGACCATCGAGTTCGAACACCCACATCTCGGTGTGGTAGCAGACCCACCCCTCGTGCCGGCGTGCGCGCACTTCGACGCGGAGCTGGCGTACGATGTCGCCGTCCGGATCGAGTAGACAGACCTTCGGCACCGCGACGGCGTCCGCACCCTTTTGGCGGCGCGCCTCACGCAACAGGCTCTCCGGTGTGAAGGCCGACGGCGCGTCGTGATGCTTGTCGCTCAGGATGGGAGGAACTTCCGGCGCTGTCATGCATCCCTCGCCACGCGCCCGCGCCCAATGCGCCACTCGACGACGGTGCCCGCGCAAAGGAAAGCAAATCCCACGAGTTCGATGATCCGATCGTACGAGACAAGCATCGTGAGGGCGATCAGCAGGAGCCCGATCCCGGCGAGCAGGGCGGGAGCGATGCGGCGATGTCCGCGCCAGCGGATCAACAAGGCGACGAACGCCAGACCGGCAAAGAGGACGATCGCGCCAGCCCAGATAGCCTCGTTCAAGGCGATCGTGACGCCAAGTGCACCCAAAAGTGCAATCGCGGCAAGCGTTCCATAACAGGCGATGAGCGAGGATGCGGTCGCCAGGGCGGCAAGCCAATCGCCGGTCTTGTTCTGGTTCACGTCATACCCTCCATCGTTTCGAATCCTTGCCTTTCTTGCGTGGGTAAGCGCGTTCCGTCAGATTTCCTTTGGTGATCGTGACGTTGGCTCGCCCGGACTTGTAGCTGTCAGCACAAGAAACGCGGCGCCCATTGTTGTGACGGTGCCGCTCTTGTGATCGATCGGCCCCAAGAGGCGGGCGGCAATCCCGAGCGGCCGATAGAATACGGCGCCCGAACCGCATCGCCTAAAAAACGATAGCGCTATGCCCAACTCACGATGGAGTCTCCTTCAATACTTTCGACACCACGAGTTTGGCGCATCGTGACATTGCAACCTTATATCGGGCCAGCCGTTCAATATTAATCCCATTCAACAAAGAGGCATACATGACCTTGTTTCGCACCCTTACAACCAGTGTCGCCATTGTCGCGATGCCGGCTTTCGGTTTCGCACAGGACACCACGGCACCGAATGGCGATCTCCCTGCCGTCGTGCTGGAACCGACCACACAACAGTTCATCGATAGCCTGAAAGGGTCGACGCCGATTAACCAGATGCCCTATGACGAGGCGCGTCAGGTCTTGATCGATACCCAGACCAAGGGCGACACCGCTATGCCCGACGCGGACGTGCGGGAGATGACCCTCAATGTCGGGCCCACTGATGAGGTGAAGGTCTATACAGTCCGCCCGGCGGGCAAGAAAGGCGAAACGCTGCCGGGTGTTGTCTATTTCCACGGCGGCGGCTGGGTGCTCGGAAATTTCACTACCCACGAAAGGTTGATGCGCGATCTGGCGGCACAGGCGAATGTCGCGATGGTCTTTGTGGAATACAGCCCCGCACCTGAGAAGAAGCACCCCGTTCAGTTGGATCAGGACTATGCCGTTTTGAAATACGTGGCAGACAACTCTGCCGAGTTCGGAATTGACGCCAATCAGTTGGCCATCGCAGGCGACTCCGTCGGCGGTCAGATGGTGGCGGTAAGCGCCGTGCGCGCCAAGGCCGATGGTTTGGCGCTCGACTCGATGGTCCTGTTCTACCCGGTCACCACCGCCGACCTGACCAGCCACTCCTACGAGTTGTTCGCAGACGGGCCGTGGCTCACCAAGGCCAGCATGGCGTGGTTCTGGGAGGCCTACCTGCCCGAGGGCACCGACATCGCCGATCCGATGGTGTCTCCGCTGAATTACAGCGAGAAAGAGCTTGCAGGCCTGCCGCCAACACTTGTCATCACGG
>JBKJRE010000185.1:0-3654 GCA_046594775.1 Rhizobiaceae bacterium
GCTGAGGGCGACAAGGATTACCATTCGTTCCCGCTAGAAGAGGATTACGACAGCGATCCGATGGACAGCTATGGCCTGTCAAAAGTCGTGAACGAAAAAACAGCCCGCGCCTTCGCCATGAGATACGGCACCGACATATATGCGCTCCGCATCGGCAACGTTATCGAACCGCATGAATACGTCAATTTCCCGGGCTATCTTGATGACCCGATGTGCCGCAAGCGCAACGCCTGGAGCTACATCGACGCCCGCGATTTGGGTGAGATCGTGCATCTTTGCCTGCAAAAAGACGGACTTGGCTATCAAGTGTTCAATGCGGTCAATGACACCATCACCACCGATATGCCTACCGCCGCGTTCTTGGCAGAGTATTGCCCGAACACGCCCGTCACCCGCGCGATGGGTGAAAATGAGGCGCCACTATCCAACCAGAAGATTCGCGAAGTGTTGGGCTTCAAAGAGGCGCATCCCTGGCGCAACTATGTGAAGCGCTGAGCCCTCGACCTTGTCGGAGCGTTTGATGATTTCCAGCGTGAACTTCTCAAT
Source organism: Rhizobiaceae bacterium (assembly GCA_046594775.1). GTDB lineage: Bacteria > Pseudomonadota > Alphaproteobacteria > Rhizobiales > Rhizobiaceae > CAMYMG01. Next base: position 547 of record JBKJRE010000185.1, read on the forward strand.
CCTCGCCATCCAACGAGCGCACAAAGCAATGCTAGCATCTGCCGCTCGAGAGCAAGTTCTCCTGAACCCCGGCTGAACCGTCCATTCAGCTTCTGTTCGAACGGCATTTCCTAAAAAGAGGCCGTTGAACTCGCGGTCCGTCCGCCAAAGGAGAAGCTCTCATGATCCGGAATTCCTTCATCGCAACCGCGCTCGCCGCTCTGGTGGGTATCACCGCCGCCGCCCCGGCGATGGCAAACGAAGTACGGATCGAGCAATACGGCTGGTCAAACTCAGCCGGCGGCGCGCAGAATGGCTTCAAAAACCGAATCCGCGTCCACCAGAACGGACGCTACAACAAGGTCATCAGCCAGCAGCGCGGCCGCGACAACCTTTCGGCTATCGGGCAGGAAGGGGTTAGCAACTATGCCTCCACGTATCAGAACGGGAACCGGAACGCGGCCGGCGTTGGCCAGTTCGGTTCGAACCACACTAGCATTCTGACCCAGGACGGCAACGGCAATATCGCTGCCGGCGTGCAGGTGGGTCATGGCTGCGATGCCAATGTCAGCCAGGGTGGCAGCGGGAATGTTGCCGCGTTCGTCCAAGCTTGCCCTTGATCGTTAGCACGGCCAAGCGGCAGCGTCGAACGAACACTTTGGAGACAAACCATGCCACGCCTAGTAAACTATTCCCGCAGTGTCATGGCGGCACTCGCTTTGATCCTGGTTTCGGCTAGTGCTCCAGCGAGGGTGGCCATCGCCAGCCAGCCAGCTGGCCCGGTTCCTTGCGAGATCCGCGCCACGCCGGAGGGCGGCTTGGTCTCGCTTAAGGCGCTCGCGCAGGCCGACAGAAAAGTGAGCGGCACTTATTCCTTCCGTGTCGAAAGTGCCGGTCGAACCGGCGGCACCGATATTCAGCAGGGCGGCGCTTTCAGTACCGCGCCAGGCCACCCCGCCACTCTTGCCTTCGTCACGCTCGACGCGCAGGGTAGCGTCTACGACGCAAAGCTCGAACTCACCGTCGGGGGCAAGAGTATCGGCTGTGCCGAACGCGTCGGTGGCGCAACCTGATTGCATCGCTGAGTTTGCGAAAAAGGCCTCGGCGGTCGGCGCCCTTTTTTTATGTGTGCCATGCACGGCAAAAGTGAACGACAGCTGGACGGCGGTTTCCGGTCAGGTTCAGTCGCGCAATCGAAAGGTTAGCTATTGGCTAAGGCAGCCGGAAAATGGAGGTCAAGATGACTCGCAATATCCTCAACACTCTGACAGCTGTTCTCGTCGCCGGTAGTATCTGCCAGGGTCCGCTATCCGCACCCGCTTTGGCTGGTGGCTCGGTTTCAGTGACTTATGCCGCCGCCAACTCACACGACGCCGGCGCGGTGGCGACCGCCTTACGGAGCTATTCCTTGTATCGGAACCTGCGCGGCGCCAGCATTCGCCAATCGGGACACGGCAATGCCGCTGGCACCGGCCAGAACGGCCAGAGCAATCTGGGCATGATCCACCAAACAGGCGACGGTCATTCCGCCACCTTACAGCAGAACGGCAATAACAACGCTTACGGCATTTTTCAGTTCGGCAGAAACACCGCCGCCAATGTCATTCAGAACGGTGATGCCCGTAGCGGTGCCACATTCAGCTACGGTTGGTGATGCACGACGATCAGGATAAAAGGCGCCCGCCGGAAAAGACCCAAGGCGGGCGCGCAGTCATTTTACGGATGACCTGCCTATTTGGCGATGCAGGTGTCAGCGGTCGAAGGCGTGCAGACGTCTAGCCCGGTATAGGTCGGGTCAGCAGGAACCGTGCCGTCGGCTGCCATCGCCGCGAACGCCTTCATCACCATATAGCCCATTTCGAACGGACGCTGTCCGACCTGTCCGGCAGACAGGCCTTCCTTCATCTGGTCGATCTGAATCGGCAGCGTGTCGGCAACGACCAACGCCAACTTGCCCGATGCGATGTCGGCCTTGTAGGGCTCGACGGCCGCGCGGTTCGCGTCCGGCACGAACTGGGGGAAACCGCCGGTCGGCAGGAACGCATCCAAGCCCGGATTGGCAGCCATGTAGTCCTGGAACTGCTGCACCGAAAGGGGGAAGTCGTCGTTGGTGTAAAGCGGGCAGCCCGGCGCCTCGGTCCAGCCGTTCTGTCCGGTCAGGACTTCGCCCGGCGAGGTGGTGCCGGTCATGCCGCCAAGCGTGTCGCGGATGCCTTGCATGCGCTCGTTGTGGTTGGCCGCAGCAGCGCCGCCCGACTGGATGCAGACCGTGCCGCCTTTCGGTTTGATCTGCATCGCCAGCTTGGCCAGGTTCACGCCGATCTCGTAGTTATGGGTGCCGATATAGGCGACGCGGAGGTCCTTATTCTCGGCAAGCAGGTCAGAGTCCCAGGTGATGATCGGGATTCCTGCGTCCTTGGCCGCCTGTGCTGCCGTTTCCATTGCCGCCGCATTTGCCGCCGCGATGCCGATGCCCTTAACGTCGCCGCGCGCAATCAGGTCCATTACAATCTGCACCTGCTCTTCGCCGCCGCCGTGCTCGCCGGGGCCGATATACTCGCACTTGAACGCGCCGGCGGATTCAGCCGCGGCCTTCATGCAGCCATCGCGGGCCTGATCGAAGAACGGGTTGTTCATGTTCTTCGGCACAAGCGCGAAGATGTCTTCCGCCATCGCAGTCGAACCGATGGTCATCGCCGATGCGATCAGCGCCGAAGTTGCCAAAAGTTTCTTCATGTCTTCCTCCCTGGTTGAAAACCGCCGTTCGGCGGGTCGGATCTAGCGCCCCTTGCGGATTCGGAACGCATTGCGAAAAGCCTCTGCAAGCTTCAGGCCGCGCGTTTCCATCCCGACAAGAACCGCAAGAATGATGAAGGCGCCGACAAAGGCTCCTTGCCAATTTGAATCGATCCCCGCCATCAGAAGGGCGTTGCGGATCACTTCGAGCAGGGCCGAGCCGATCACCGCGCCAAAGGCCGTGCCCGCACCGCCCATCAGGTTGGCCCCGCCGATCACCGTGGCAGCGATCACCCGCAGCTCGTAGCTCTGGCCCATCGCATTGATTGCCGACCCCGAATAGCCAAGGATCAGCAGCGACGCGACCGAGGCGCAGAAAGCCGAGAAGACATA
>JBKJRE010000211.1:0-3544 GCA_046594775.1 Rhizobiaceae bacterium
CGATCAATTCCATCTGCCGCGCGTCGACGGCCTTGGGTCCCAGATCGCGAAGCGTCTGCTTCATGATCTTCTGCGCGAGATCGACGGCGGTCTCGTCGGTGAGAGCCAGCGGTCCGACAGGCATGCCGGCGGCGCGGGCGGCGTTCTCGATCATCGGCGCGGGAACGCCCTCAATGAGCATCTTGTAGGCTTCCGACATGTAGCGCAGCACGCAGCGGTTGACGTAGAAGCCGCGCGTGTCGTTGACGACGATCGGCGTCTTTTTGATGGCGCGGACATAGTCGATGGCGGTGGCGAGCGCTTTGTCGCCCGTCCTCTTGCCCAGAATAATCTCGACCAGCATCATGCGGTCGACCGGCGAGAAGAAATGGATGCCGATGAAGTTCTTCGGACGGACCGAGTTTTTCGCCAGGGCGGTGATCGGGATTGTGGAGGTGTTGGAGGCAAAGACGGCCGAGGATTTCAGCACTGAGTCGGCGTTCTCGGTAGCAAGCTTCTTAACGCCTGAATCCTCGAACACCGCCTCGATGACGAGATCGGCGCCGGCGAGATCGGCATAGTCGGCGGAAGGCGTGATTAGCGACAGAAGACGCTCGCCAGCCTCGGCCGTCGAACGACCCTTCTTCACGGCGTCGGCAACCAGGCCTTCGGAGTGCGCCTTGCCCTTTTCGGCCGATGCCATGTCACGGTCGATCAGGACCACGGGCATACCGGCCTTGGCCGTCACATAGGCAATACCAGCGCCCATGAAGCCGGCGCCGATGACACCGATCTTGCTGAACTTCGTCTCGGGCTCGGCGGCGGGGCGGCGGGCCCCTTTGTTGAGCTCCTGCAGCGAGACGAAGAGCGAGCGGATCATGGCCGCGGCTTGCTTCGTCTGCATGATCTCGGTGAAATAGCGTTGCTCGATCCTGAGCCCGGTGTCGAAGGGCACAAGCAGGCCCTCATAGACGCATTTCAGGATGGCAGCGGCAGCCGGGTAGTTGCCGTAGGTCTCGCGGCGCAGGATGGCGATTGCCGGCGGCCAGAGGTTGGCGCCCGCAGCCGAATAGATCGGTCCGCCGGGCAGCCGAAAGCCCTTTCCATCCCACGGGGCGACAGGCTTGAGGCCACCCTTGATCATCGCCTTCGCCGCCTCGACGAGGTTTTCGGGCGCGGCGATCTCGTGGATCAGGCCCATGGCCTTGGCCTTTTTCGGCGACAGCGACTGGCCCGAGGTCAGCATTTGTAACGCCTGCTGCTGGTCGGTCAGGCGCGGCACGCGCTGGGTGCCGCCGGCCCCGGGGAAAATGCCGATCTTGACTTCCGGGAGCGCCATCTTGACCTTGTCACTGTCGGCCGCGACGCGGCCATGGCAGGCCAGCGAGAGCTCGAAGGCGCCGCCCATGCAGGTGCCGTTGATGGCCGATACCCAAGGCTTGCCGCAGGTCTCGATCTTGCGGAACAGGGCGCTCATGTAGCCGGCATTGTCGAACAGGGCTTTGGTCGCCTTCTCGGGGTTATTCGCCTTGTCGCGGGCAAAGGCCTTGAGCATCTTCTGCAGCATGGTGATGTCGGCGCCACCGGAAAAGCTGTCCTTGCCCGAGGTGAAGACGACGCCCTTGACGGCCTCATCGCCGACGACCCTGTCGACGATGGCGTCGAGTTCGGTCATCACCTCCTCGGTGAAGACGTTCATCGACCTGCCGGGCATATTCCAGGTGACCAGCGCGATGCCATCGGCGTCCGTTTCCATTGTGAAATTAATGAATGACATTCACTCGCTCCCGCTTTTGCAACACGCCAGGAAAATCTTGATCAACCGAAATATATCGCCCGCTGGCCCGGAGTGATTCACGCTTCGTCAACGCTTGCGTTGCTTTGATTGCCGGCAAAACCATCAAAGGAATGGCCCAGTGACCGAAACGTGCCCAGGATGCCGGACCGGCGAGAAGCTCCGCTTCAAATTCTCCATGGCGTTCCAGCCCATCATCGACGCCAGACAGGGCAAGGTGTGGGGCTACGAGGCACTGGTGCGGGGCCTGGAAGGCGAGGGCGCGGCGACCGTGCTGGCGCAGGTCGGCGAGGACCAGAAATACCGGTTCGACCAGGCATGCCGCGTGAAGGCAATCGAACTCGCGGCGCGCCTGTTCCCGGAAGGGCAGCACCTCAAGCTGTCGATCAACTTCATGCCGAACGCAGTCTACGAACCGGCGGCCTGCCTGCGCGCGACGCTTGCCGCGGCCCGCAAGAGCGATTTTCCGCACGCCGACATCGTGTTCGAATTCACCGAGAACGAATCCGTCCGCGACACCGCGCATCTGCGCGCGATCATCGCCGAATACCGGAGACAGGGTTTCACCACCGCGATCGACGATTTCGGCGCGGGCCATGCCGGCCTTGGCTTGCTCGCCGACTTCCAGCCCGATCTCATCAAGCTCGACATGAATCTCATCCGCGGCATCGATACCAGCCGGGCGCGGCAAAGCATCCTCACCGGCGTGTTGCATATCGCGCGCGAGCTCAACATTACGGTGCTGGCGGAAGGTGTGGAGACCGAGGCCGAGTTCGTCATGCTGAAGGCGGCGGGCATTCACCTGTTCCAGGGTTACTGGTTCGCCAAACCCGCCTTCGAGGCGCTGCCGATCGTCCCGGCTTTCGCCGCAGGCAGCCGCCGCCTCGCAAGCTAGAGAATTGACCCGAAGCCGGCCGTCATCGGAGCGCCGTTTCCTGCGCGATGGCTGTTGAAGGTGTTTGCCGGACATCTGCAGACTAATCCTTCCGCGCCGCGGCAGGTGACGGTTCGAGCCCGCGCATCAACGCGGAGATTGCCTGTGCCTCAGGATCTGTCTGGTACGCCAGTCCGGACTGCACGCCCTGCCTGTCGCCGTCCGATTTGTGCTGGTTGAGCTTCCAGCTGCCTTCAAGCCGCTCGACCGTCATGCGCAAGCCGACGATGCCGCGCTGCATGCCGCCGATGTATTTTGCGGGCGCATCGGAAACGGCCCATGGCTTTTCGCGCCCGGCTTCGTTCCGGTCGGTCAGCTGGGTGAGATGGGCAAGCAGTTCGGCTTCAGTTTCCATCGCCGCAAGCGTCCCGTGCGCATGAACCATGACATAGGCCCAGGTGGGCACAACCCGCCCATGCTCGGCCTTGCTCTCATACCAGCCGGGATGGATGTAGGCCTGCGGCCCCTGAAAAATGGCCAGCGATTTCGTGCCGGTGAGTTTCCAGTGCGGGTTCTGCCGCGCAACATGAAACTCCAGAAACAGGGCGTCCCCCGCCTCGCGCACCACGACGGGCGCATGCGTCGCACAAAGGTCTGCCCCATCCGGCGTCGCGATGGCGGCAAGCTGGATGTCGCGAATCGCCGTGACCAGCACGTCGCGCCGCTCCTCCCGGAATTGCTGGGGGACGTACATTGTCCGGTCAGACCCGTTCGATGATGGTGGCAGTGCCCATTCCGGCGCCGATGCAGAGCGTGACCAGCGCAGTGTTGAGATCGCGCCGCTCCAACTCGTCGAGCACCGTGCCGAAAATCATCGCGCCGGTGGCGCCGAGCGG
>JBKJRE010000241.1:0-6473 GCA_046594775.1 Rhizobiaceae bacterium
GGTCGACGATCCCATGAAAACCTTTATGCCGGCGGCAGCGGGCAGGCGCTCGAGTTCTCCGACATCGGCTGCGTTTTCGCGGGTCCCGCCAACCCAGAAGGCGAAGTCGCAATGCATGCGGTCGGTAGCGCGACGGACCTTGTCGGCAAGCGCCCCTTCGCTAATGGTCAGCGGATTGGTGTTTGGCATCTCGAACACCGCAGTGACGCCCCCCAGGACAGCGGCCCGTGATCCACTCTCCAAATCTTCCTTGTGTTCGAGACCCGGCTCGCGAAAATGTACCTGGCTGTCGATAACGCCGGGCAGAATATGCAAACCCCGACAGTCGATCGTCTCTCCGGACGAGGCGCGCGATAGATCGCCGATCGCGGCAATGCGGCCACCCATTACGCCGATATCGCGCTGGCCCCGGCCATCGTGATTCACCACCGTGCCACCTGTCAGGATGAGGTCATATGTTGCTGTCATGTCGTCCTGCCGCACTTGTGTGGAGGGTACCTGCGGCTTACGTAAAGCCTGGCAACTTTGCAAGAACAGGCTCCGCGTTTAATGCCCAAAGTCCAGCTTGAGGATCGAGCAATCATCGCCGTGTCCGGCACGGCGGCTGAATCGTTTCTCCAGAATATCGTGACCTGCGATCTCGATGGACTTGGCCCGAAAGAGGCGCGCCCGTGCGCCCTACTCTCGCCGCAGGGCAAGATACTGTTCGATTTTCTGGTATCGCGTCTGGACAGCGAAACCCTGCTGCTGGAGTGCCGGGCCGACATCGCCGACGATCTTGTGCGACGGCTTATGCTATATCGATTGCGGGCAAAGGCAGATATTTCCAAGTGGAATCAAACACCTGTCGTTGTTTCGTGGGGAAAAGATTCAGCCGCTTCGCAGAGTGAATCAACCGGGATTCGTGATATGCGTTTCCCTGCCTCGGCGAACGTTTGGCGCTCTTATGGACCAGGCATGGCCAGCGCCGGTGTCGATAGCTGGACCTCGCTTCGGATCGAGAATGGCGTGGCAGAGAGCGGTGACGATTATGGGCTCGCAGACGCATTCCCTCATGACGTTCTCCTCGACGAACTGGGTGGCGTCGGCTTTCGCAAGGGCTGCTACGTCGGTCAGGAGGTGGTTTCCCGGATGCAGCATCGCGGAACGGCGCGCCGGCGAGTACTGATCGTATCTGGTGAGCGGGAACTACCCCCGACAGGCACCGATATCACGGTCAAAAATCGCGTTATCGGCTCGCTCGGATCCATCATGGGCACCATGGGTCTGGCCATCATCCGCATAGATCGCGCCAAGGATGCGCTCGACGCAGGCATCGATATTCTTGCTGGCGAGGTTGCCGTTTCCGTGGCCATACCCGCATTCGCAAAGTTCACCTATCCGGAGAATTCCGGGGCGGCTCCCGATGGCTGACAAGGCAGGCGCCCCGCCGCGCGCCTGGCAACGCATGCTGTCGGGCCGTCGACTCGATCTGCTCGACCCTTCGCCGCTCGATGTAGAGATTTCGGACATTGCGCATGGGCTGGCCCGCATGGCGCGCTGGAATGGCCAGACCGGCGGAGATCATGCCTTCTCTGTCGCGCAGCATTCCTTACTGGTCGAAGACATCTTTAGCTCGCAAACGCCGGACGCCTCGCCTGCTTCCAGGCTGACAGCGCTGCTGCACGACGCGCCCGAATATGTGATCGGCGACATGATCTCCCCCTTCAAGGCGGTGGTTGGCGGGGGATACCAGACAGTCGAGAAGCGACTTCAGCGGGCCATCCATCTTCGTTTCGCGCTGGCCGCCAACGTCGAAGAAAAACTGCGAAAACAGATAAAGCAGGCGGACCAGATTGCTGCATATTTCGAGGCCACGGCCCTTGCAGGGTTCACGGTCGAAGAGGCTACAAAGTTTTTCGGCCGACCGCGCAATATCACCGCTGACGGTTTCGATCTGGCCTGCATGCCCGCCATGATCGCGCAGAAAGCCTTTCTCGAGCGCTTTGCGGCTATTGAAGGGCTTCGCAGCGTCTGAGCCTCGTCCAGTCAGAGGTTCCGTCACTCAGGCGTGGAAGCGCCGGCTCATTTCTGCTTCAGCCGGACCAGAGGCGCGCGGCGTGCCGTCGCTCTGGCCGGCCCGACATCCGACAGGATTGTCGTGATTTCGGCGGGCAGCGCAGCACCGGTCGACCTCTTTCTTGCGACCCCGTCGACGATGCTGATAACGCTGTTGTAAAAGGCTTCACCTGTCTCGGATCTGGGCAGACTTGTTTCGTGCATGACGCTGACGACGATGGCGTTCGGACAATTGTCCTTGATCGCTTGCAGAAGCGAAACCTTGGCCCCCGGATCCAGGGCGCTCGTTGCCTCATCCAGAAAAAGCAGCCCTGGCCGATGCAGCAGAATTCGGGCTACTACCAGCTTCTGCTTCTGGCCTCCTGACAAGATCTGGTCCCAGGTCTTGCCCTCGCGATCTTCCTCCCCGAGATATTCGATGAACTCCCCCAAACCGGCCTTGTGCAGCGCAGCCGCCGCGCTGGCATCCGGATGGGCTTCCGAAGCGTCAGGCATGCACACCAACTGTTTGAGCGTCACTTGCGGCAACTTCACATCCTGGGCCGCGTAGAAGGTTTCGATATTATCTGGAAAGACAATGTCGCCGCCGCCATGCGGCCACAGGCCATTGATCGCCCTGATCAGCGACGACTTTCCGCACCCCGATTCGCCCTTTAAATGCGCCCATTCGCCCCGCCGCAGGCGCAGGTGAGGCACGGACAAGAATGGTTTGGCGTCATTGCCCTGGTGAAGCAGTTCCAGATTTCGGATGGTCAGCCCAAAAGCTGGATTTTGCGTGTCGTAGCGAAAGTCGGAGCGGCCCGTGCTGCGATAGAATTCTCGTGGAAATTGTACCCGTTCAATCGACTTTGCGAGATCGGTCACGCGTCTTGCATTAGCCTTGAGGGTTGCAATCGCCGGCATCACATGGATGAACCAGGAACACTGACCGATCAGGGAATTCACGAGTTCCGCGCCGGTGATATAGCTCTTGAGGCTTATCTTGTCGCTTACATAGGGCAACAGCCCCGGGCCATAGGCGACAATTCGGGCGGCCAGAAAATTGTAGATGAGCTCGAACGACATGTAAGCGGAATGAAACCAGTTCAGTCGCGCCCAAGTGCGGTCGATCCCGACGTACAACCTCGCATGGATTCGTCTTTGCACCGGTTCGGCACGAGAGGCGGCAACGTGAAAGCTGCGGCGCAGGAACGTTGTCAATTCGGCGCGATAGCTGCCCTCCGATTGCTGCATTGAGATGGTCAGGCGCTCCAGGATGCCGCCAAGCTTCAGCGCCACGAACGTATTGAGCGGCACGTATGCGGCCACGGCCGTGAAAGCGAGAACCGCACCCCCGTAAGTGCCGAGAAACTCAAGGCCGGTCACAACGGTCGATGTCTCGATCAGCTTGCGTCCGAAGAAGTAGAGCGAGGTAGCCACTCCCATCACGCCCATCGCCAGTCCAATAGCGCCACCCGTCATTCCCTTGATCGATTCCTGTACCCGTTGATCGATATTGTCGGGTGGAGCGACCGGGTTGCCCGTTTGGCCGCAGGTGCCGTGCTGCAAGTGAAAATGCGTGTGATTGCCGTCCAGCAGAGCTTGGTTGAACCTTGTGTTCAACCAGCTTCGCCATTTTCTATGAAGAGTTGTCGAAACGAGGTGCCGGACACCCGTTATTCCCGCGTCCTTCAGCAGGACGAGCATGACGAGAAAACCGGCGCTGGTCAGGATTGACGAAAGCCTCGCGTCGTTGCCTGGATCGTGAAAACTGGCGATCGAATTAACCAGCTCGCCGGACGCTTCTGCCATCCATACGCTGGTCTTGCTGGCCGCGGCCGTGAAGAGGCCAATTACCGCTGTGAGAGCCCAGGCTTCCTTCCAGCGCTCCGAAAACCAGTAGGCCCGCATCAGGCCCCAAAAACCCTGCATCGAGGATACAGGGGTCAGTTGCGGCACGGCACCACCCCGCCGCTCCCCGTGGGTGGATCAGCCACCCGCCACAGCCCGATCATCCGGGCAACGATCACAGTTCTTCCACCCCAGCGCCCCTTTTTGGCCATAAAGGTAGCACGATTCGACCGTGGTCAAAGTTTCCAAAGCTAGAGTTGGGGCAAATGATTAATTGCTGTTGCTCATCTGCACTTTTTTTGGTCTGGGCGCCTGGAAATCGGTCAACACTCTATCTGCCCGGACGCTCAAGCCTATCGAGAAACCACTGCGTAAGCCGAATCCAGACTTCGTCCTTTTCCCCGACGTCCTCGCAGCCATGGTCAAGGTTGGGGTTGTCGTTGACCTCGATGACGAAGACCCCGTCGGGCGTTTCCTTAAGGTCGACGCCATAGAGCCCATCGCCAATGCATCGCGCCGCGCGAACGGCCGTCTCGACAACATTGGCAGGCGCTTCCTTGAGCGTGAAGGGTTTGAAGCCCCCCTGCACCGGCTTTCCGCCCGGCCTGTGGTTGACGATCTGCCAGTGCTGCTTCGCCATCAGATAGTGGACAGCGAACAAGGGTTGTCCGCCCAGAACGCCGACGCGCCAATCAAACTCGGTCGGCATATATTTCTGCGCGATCAGCAGGTCCGATCCCTCCAGCCACTGCGTGGCCAGCATCTTGAGTTCCTCGAATGTTGAAGCCTTCTTGACGCCTCGCGAGAAGGCACTGTCCGGGATCTTGAGCACAAGCGGAAAGCCCAGGGTCTGCGCCGCCACCTCGAAATCCGCTGGACTGGCGATCATGACGGTCGGCGGAACCGGCACCTTGTTATGGCTCATCAGCTCGTTGAGATAGACCTTGTTTGTGCATCGGATCATCGAAAGCGGGTCGTCGATGACCGGCATGCCCTCCTGTTGTGCGCGGCGGGCAAACCGGTAGGTGTGGTTGGAAATCGACGTCGTTTCGCGAATGAACAGCGCGTCGTAGTTGGCGAGTTTGGCGAGATCCTTCTTGGTGATGGGCTCGACCTCGACACCCATCTTTTCGGCTATTTTCGCCCAATGGCGTAGCGAGGAGATGGCCGACGGAGGGAGTTCCTCCTGCGGGTCGACCAATGTCGCAAAGGTGTAGCGGGCCGGCGTGCGGGCCTTGGTGTCGCGCCATTCGCGGCCGGTATAGGTCTCGAGGCTTGAAAGAAAGCGGACTTCGGCTTCGCTTGTCAGCCTGATGACCGGAAGAAACGCGATCTTGCGTATGGAAGCCCATGTCCCCTCATCGCGGATCGACACCTCCAGCGAGGGCGCCCGGAACCAGTCGAACAACAGCCTCGCGAAACGGTCCCAGGCCTTTGACGGGCCGATCCCGAAAAAGAACGAAGCCTTGGCGGGAAATTCTCCACCCAGTTCCTTGCGGCACTTGTTCAGCGCCACTTCGAGTTCCGGCAATGAGTTCTGATAGAGCTTTGGCTCGGACAGATCGATGATGGTCTCGACGCTGGGGATTACCTTGTGGCCGCGCGAACTGGCCAGCAGCGAGGCGTAGTATCCGCGGCTCTGGTAGCTGTAGCTGTTGGAGAGATTGATGACCTTTGGCCGCTGCCCGCGAAACAAGGCAGGATGTGCGAGATAGTCGCGGTTGGTGATTATCTTGTGCGGCGTCGAAACCTGGTTCAGGTCGCTCTGCCTGCCTGTAAGAATGACCCAGCTCATGATGCGTCGGGCTTTCCAAGGACTATGGCCGCGCGCAGACCGTCGCGGCCGAACTGCGCCATCTGCATGAAGATGTCATAGGGAACCGGGACATTGGCGGCATCCGATATGGTCTCGCGCCTCTCGTCCTCAATCCAGGGGTCGTGCATAAGGATATGGGTGCCGTCGTCGCCTATGGCCAGAACCCAGTGTGGCACCTTCTTGCCGAACATCAAATATCCGCTGATCAGCACGACGACGAGTTTGCCCGCCGCCAGCGCAGCGCGGACATCGTCGATTGAGAACGAGCGATAATGGACCGGAATGCCGTATTGTTCCGCCCGGTTGCGAAAATCGACTTGCGCCAGTTCCATGACCCTGCGCTTTTCCTCGCTTCGCACGGACTGCAGAAAGAGCGCACCATAGAACGATACATGAAGCTCGGCAGACAGCCCGTTTTCATGCGCGGCCACGCCAAGTCCAAACGGTTCGCACCCGCCCGTGCCCGACATCATGAACACGGTCGTCGCTTCACGCCAAAGACGGATTTCACGAATCGGGTCAGGCACGAAGCTACGGTCGAAATTGGCCATCGCCATCATCAGGCAGCATGGACCGCAGGTAAAATCGCAGGTCTGTTCGTAAAAGGGCACCTTGGTACCCACGGGTACGTCGCCACGCAGTGTCTTTTCGTAACGCAGCGCGGCCATGCCGTCATGGTAGTAATCTGCTTCCCGGCCAATTCTTCGATAGCTGTTCTGCTCGTAGAGACTGATGGCACGCGTATTCTCCTCGCGAACCTCCAGACGGA
>JBKJRE010000553.1:0-7651 GCA_046594775.1 Rhizobiaceae bacterium
CTCCACCAGGCCGCGCCCGCGCTGCCGGTCGAAATCATCATTGCTGCGGAACCAGGCCTCGAAATCATGATCCTGGTCGCAGGAGAGCGAGAACCGGATCAAGAGGCCGCTCCCTTCAGGACCACGCCGGCAACAGCCGGGGTCGCGAGCGAAAACTCGCGCGCGTTTCTCAGATTGGGAATCTTGGCTCTTGCCTGGGCAGACTTCGAGGTGTCGATCTCGGCGACAATTACGCCTGGTTCATCGTGCTCTGCCTCGGCGATGATCTTGCCCCATGGGTCGACGATCAGCGAATGACCGTAGGTTTCCCGGCCGTCTTCATGCAGGCCGCCCTGCGCGGCCGCGATGACGAAAGCGCCATTCTCGATGGCGCGCGCCCTCAGCAGCACATGCCAATGCGCCTCGCCGGTCTGGCGTGTAAAGGCCGCCGGCACGGTGAGCACATCGGCGCCGGCCATTGCTTCGGCGCGAAACAAGTGCGGGAAGCGCAAGTCGTAGCAGATGGCGAGGCCGAGGCGGCCCAGGCCGATATCGATCATCACAGCCTGGGAGCCCGGCTCATAGGCCGCCGATTCGCGCCAGCTTTCGCCATTGTCGAGATCGACGTCGAACATATGGATCTTGTCGTAGCGGGAGAGAATGACGCCGTCCGGCGAAAACAGCAGCGCCCGGTTGGCGACTTTGCCGTCGCCGCGCAGCAGCGCTGACGAGCCGACATGGAGATGGATGCGCAGCTCGGCGGCAAGCAGCTTTGCCGCAGCCACCATGAGATCGTCCTGCTCGGTACGAAAGATCTTCCTGCGAGCCTGCGGATCACGCACCATGGCGCCGGTCATCTCCGGCGACTGCACATACGTCGCCCCCCTGCCCGCCGCCTCGCGAACCAGTTCCTCGAAAGCGTCGACATTGCGCTCGGGCTCCACGGTGGAGCGCATCTGAATGGCGGCAGCCTTGAAAATGCCCATCCGATCTAGCCCGCCTGTTTGCTGGCCAGGAGCCCGTCAAGGCGCCCCTGACGTTCCAGCGCGTGCAACTCGTCGGAGCCACCGACGTGCATGTCGCCGATGAAAATCTGCGGAAACGTCGTGCGCCCGTTGGCCCGGGACATCATCTGCTGGCGCAGTTCCGGCGAAAAGCTCGCATCATGCTCCTGATAGGCCACGCCCTTGCTGTCGAGCAGGCGCTTAGCCGCGGCGCAATAGCCGCACATCATGCGGGTGTAGATTGTCACATCAACCATTATGTTGTCCGTCAACCTATTGTCAGTCAGCCTCGCTGCCTCTTTTTCTATATAGGGTCTTCGTCGTCTGGTCGGAAGTCCCCCGGCATGACCCTGGCAAAAGTCAGGACATCCACCGCCGCGGCGCCGCCCTTCTTCAAGGCATTGGTCACGGAGGAAACCGTCGCCCCGGTCGTATAGACGTCGTCAACGACCAGCACGCGTCGGCCGCGGATCAAGATCTCCTTTTCAGGCGGCACGACGAAGGCTGCGCGCACATTGTCCTGCCGCGCGGCGAGCGCCAATCCGACCTGCTGTCGTGTCATCTTGACGCGCTGTATCGCCATCGGTTCGAACGACAATTGAGCAAGCCCGGCAATTGCCCGCCCCAATTCCGCCGACTGATTGAAGCGGCGAGAGAGAAACCGTCGCCAATGCAGCGGCACCGGCAAAATCACATCGGCTTCGGCGATCAGTTCCGCTCCAGCCCGCATCATCCAGCGCGCCATCCATGGCGCGAGATCGGTGCGGTCGGCGTATTTCAGACCCTGCACCATCCGGCGGGCGACGCCCGAATAGACGACTGCGGCGCGGGCGCGCTCGAATGGCGGCGGATTGGCGATCGCCTCGGCGCACAGAAACCCGTCGCCCATGTCGTGCGTGAAGGGCGTTCCCATCACGGCGCACCACGGCTTTTCGAGAAATCTGAGCTTTGGCCAGCAGCCGCCGCACAGCGCGCCGGGCTGCGAGACCGTGCGGCGGCAACCCGCGCAAATCGGCGGAAACAAAAGCCGCGCAGGCGCTGCCAGCGCACCCAAAGCCAGGCTCTTCGCAGACGGCACCATCGCCACGCCCCTTGCGGATCCTGCGTGACAATAGCAGAAGCTCTCTGGCAGTCGGCGTATTTTTCGCCCCGCCACCGGACAGGCAGACCAGTTGCAGCCAATCATCGACGCGAACCTCCTCATCCAGCGCAAACGCCGCGCGCTGGCGCACGCCGTGCCGGGCGCCGACTTCCTGGTGCGGCATGCCGCCGACGAGCTTGGTGACCGGCTTTCAGCTGTCGAACGGCGGTTCGACAAGGCTGCCTTGCTGTTTTCTGTCACCCCGGCAGCCGAACAGGCCGTGCTCGCCTCAGGCAAGGCGACCAACACCATGCGCATGGAAGCCGATGCGGCCTTCCTGGGGGCGGAAGAGGGTGTGACCGCGGTAGCCGGTCATGTTGCGCTCCCTCCCGAGAGCATTGATCTTGCCGTGTCGCTGCTGTCCCTCCAGGACGAAAACGACATTCCCGGGATGCTGATCCAGATTCGCCGCGCGCTGCGGCCAGATGGTCTGTTTCTTGGGGTCATGGCAGGTTCGGGTACGCTCGCCGAATTGCGCGAATGCCTGATTGCCGCAGAAGCGGAGATCACAGGGGGCGCAACGCCGCGCGTCATTCCATTCGCCGATGTGCGCGAAGCCGGCGCCCTGCTTCAACGCGCCGGATTTGCGCTGCCGGTCGCCGATGTCGAAACCCTTACCGTGCGCTATGCAACGATGTTCGGCCTGATGGCGGATCTCAGGGCCATGGGTGCGACCAATACAATGCTGGAGCGAACCCGCCGGCCCGCAACGAGAGCGCTGTTTGCGCGCGCAGCGGACATCTATACTGAACGTTTTTCGGATCCGGACGGCCGAATTCGGGCGACGTTCTCGCTTGTATGGCTGTCAGGCTGGGCGCCTGACGCCTCGCAGCAAAAGCCGCTCAAGCCGGGTTCGGGCAAGGTATCTCTAGCCAGGGCACTTGGCGACGAATCAGCCTGACTCGCAGGCAGGTCCGCTGTCAGGCGTGCATCTATTTGAACGCTTGCTGCAGCGCCCTGTCCTGATCACTGAACATCGATTGGATCGAGTTTCCCGTCGAGCCGACAGCGCCGACGACAACCAGCGAAAGCAAGGCGACGATCAGGCCGTACTCGATGGCCGTTGCGCCGCTTCGGGTATTTAGGAAACGTCGAACCTGCCGCATCTGCCACCATCCTCCACGCACCGCACCATAGCGCTCACCTGTTAATAAAGGTTAACGACGTAGAGTTAAGAATCTGCGGCGACAATGTTACCGTCGTTGAAGGCGCGTGCCGATTGAGGGCAACGCCCGAAAAGACATTCAGCAGGACCCGCTGCGCAGGCCGTCGGCACGGATGATGCAGACCGCCCCAGGCGCCTGCATGACGCTTCTGCGGATCGTGTAGCCGCTCCGCTTGCCGACCGAACCGGTGGCCCCATGGTCGAGGCCATCCCAAGCGGCGACCGGCGACCGCGTCAGATTGTCGGCGACAGGCGCCAGCACCAGGGCAAGCGCCACAGCCACCGAACCGAAGAGCAGCGCGACGCGCAGCGCGCGCGATATCCCGAACCAAAGCGGCGACCGGCGTCGATTCTGGATCAGATCCCATTCATCGTCTGGCGTCATTCAATCATTTCCCGCGATCCCGAAATGCGGACAAGGCCATTTGGCCGAGGTCTGAAGGATGACTTTTCCACGCGCGGCTAAAGGATTCATTAACGCTGACAGCAAAGAGGGCCGTGACGTCAGAGCAGGTCGATCAGGAAGGGGATCAGCGGAGGATCGGCAGGTGGCATCGGGTAATCGCGCATCTGCCTGGGCCGCACCCATCTGAGCGTTTGTCCCTCGTGTGGCTGCGGCGTCCCCCAGAAGCGTCGGCAGATAAAAAGCGGCATCAGAAGATGAAATGTTTCGTAGCTGTGGCTCGCGAAGGTCAGTGGCGCGAGGCATGCAGCCTTGGTTTCGATGCCGATTTCCTCCCTGATTTCGCGCACGATCGTCTCCTCCGGCGTCTCGCCGGGCTCCATCTTGCCGCCGGGAAATTCCCATAGGCCGGCATGCGTCTTTCCTTCCGGCCGTTGCGCCAGAAGCACACGCCCATCCGCGTCGACCAGGGCGACGGCGGCGACGAGGAGCAGGGATTTCGGTTCCGCCAAGGATCAGACCCGCGCCGGACGGCGATAATGATATCGGTAGACCTCGGTAAAGCCGATGGATCGATAAAGCCGCGATGCTCCGCAATTATCGGCCTCGACCTGCAGCCACGCGCGGTTGGCGCCGCGCAGGCGCGCCCATTTCAGCGCCGACAGCACCAGGCGCCTGCCGAATCCCTTGCCGCGTTCACCGGCTTCCGTCGCCACTTCGAACAGACCGGCAAGCTCCCCCTCATGCACACAGATCGCCGTCGCCACCGGAGCATCCCCGCCTTCAAGCACAAACAAGCCAGCTTCGGGCTGGATCGCACCGATCACCTCGGAGAGTCCCGGCCGCAGCGCCGGATCCAGTTTCTGGGTCGTCATCGCCGCTCCGACGAAGCGGCCCATGTCCTTCATGGGTATCTGGTCCATCGCCGCATCGACGATATTGCTATCCAGGTCAAAATGCATGACCAACGATTCAGACAGGCTGGACCAGCCCTCGCTGTCGAGATGCCGCGACAGTTGCGGGCCGGAAAGCGGCGACAGCCGGAACGTCATCGGCCGCCCATAGGCCTGGAAGCGCCGTCCGGCGCGCAATATGCGTTCGGCGAGGTCGCGAACGTCCCCCGGATCGAGCGGATTGATCGAGTTGAGGCGCTTTGCCGGGTGGCCGGCCGTCAGCCGCAACACCCAGGTGCCGTCATAGTGGACGGCCGAAGCCGGCCATGCGCGAAATCCGGCCGCCTCGTATCGGCGCACTGTCGCCAGATCGGCCGCTGGCGGCAATGCAGACATCGTATCGACCATCAGCTCCGGTAATCGCCATTGATGGCGACATATTCCTTGGTGAGGTCGCAGGTCCAGACCGTGGCCTTGCCGCGCCCGATGCCGAGATCAACCTGGATGCGTATTTCGTCACGCTTCATGTAGGCGGACGTCGCCGCCTCGGAATAGCCGGGATCGCGCTCGCCATGGAACGCCAGTCTGTTGTCGCCGAACCATATCGACAGCAGGTCCCGGTCGGCTGGTTCGCCGGCCTTGCCGACAGCCATGACGACGCGCCCCCAATTGGCGTCTTCACCCGCGACCGCTGTCTTTACCAGCGGCGAGTTGGCGATCGACAGGGCGATGCGCTTGGCTGACCGGCGCGATTTTGCGCCTGTCACCGTGACCTCAACCTGCTTGCGGGCGCCCTCGCCGTCGCGCACCACCTGCAGCGCCAGCGACTTGAGCACCTTGCCGAGGCCCCTCTTGAATGCCGCAAGCCGGGGGTCATTGATGCTGTCGATTCGCGGCGCGCCACGCTTGCCGGCCGCCCCTGTGGCAAACAGCAGCAGCGTATCGCTGGTCGAGGTGTCGCTGTCGACGGTGATGGCGTTGAACGTCTTGCCGACGCCGCCTGACAGCAGCGCCTGAAGGACCGGCGCGTCGATTGGCGCGTCAGTGGCCACGAAGGACAGCATTGTGGCCATGTCGGGCGCGATCATGCCGGCCCCCTTGGAAATGCCGTTGATCGTCACCTCGGCATCACCGAGCTTGACCGTCACGGTCGCCAGTTTTGGATAGGTATCGGTGGTCATGATGGCGCTCGCCGCCTCGTGCCACATGCCCGGCACGGCGCCCTTCACCATGCCGGCCAGCAAATGCGAGAAGCGGCCTGCGTCGAGCGGTTCGCCGATGACGCCGGTGGATGCGAGGAACACTTCACCGGTCGAACACCCGGCTGCAAGCGCCCCAGCCTCGCCGGTCTGGGTCGTCGAAGCGCGGCCCTTCTTTCCGGTGAAGGCGTTGGCGTTTCCCGAATTGACCACGAGAAGCCGCGCCTCGCCACCCGCAAGGTTGTCCCGGCAGAAATCGACCGGCGCCGATGGGCATTTCGAGCGCGTGAAGACGCCGGCCACCTGCGTTTCCCTGTCGAAAGCCATGATCAGAAGGTCGGTCCGGCCGCGATACTTGATTCCGGCCTCTGCGGTCGCCATCCGCACCCCTGCGATTTCGGGCATCTCGGGGTACTTCTTCGGGGCAAGCGGCGAAATCGTTGCGGACATGTGGCCTCAAGGCTCGGCTGGGACTAAAGCTGCCACGGTTTGCCCGATAGCGGTTTGTCAGGCAAGCGCGTTTTCGCCGTGACCGCGCTGGCTCGCAAAGGAAGCCGGCCCGGTTGTCGACTGGATTTGGGGCGCCGTGCAGTATGCCTTCGATCGATTGCGCATGACCCTGATCCCCGGATGGTGGTTGTCTCGGCGACAATCTAGACTAAGGTCTCCAACGGCGGCGGGACAAAATAGCGGCATGGCGATCAAGCTTTCGAAGCGCGGGCGTCTCGGGACGTTCGGCGGCGTCTTTACGCCCAGCATTCTGACCATTCTCGGCCTCGTGCTGTTTCTGCGCCTCGGCTATGTCGTGGGCACGGTAGGGCTGGGCGAAGCGATCCTCATCATCCTGCTCGCCAGCGCGATTTCGGTGCTGACAAGCATCTCGATGGCTGCCATCGCAACCAACCTCGAGATCAAGGGCGGCGGCGTATACTACATCATCTCGCGCACCCTGGGCCTACCCTTCGGCGGCGCCATCGGCCTGGTGCTGTTCGTCGCGCAGGCCATCTCGGTAGGCTTCTATTGCGTCGGTTTCGCCGAAGGCATGGCCTCGGTGACCGGCTTTGAACATCCACTCCTGCAGCAGGCCATAGCCGCTGCCGCCGTCGTGGCCATGCTGGGGATTGCCTGGTTCGGTGCGGCGTGGGCGACACGCTTCCAATATGTCGTCATGGCCCTGATTGTCGCGGCGCTGATATCCTTCGCCTTGGGTGTCGCAGGCGCCTGGACGCCAAGCAAGCTGTTCGACAATTTCGGTCCGACGCTCGGCTGGAGCAATTTCTGGATCGCCTTCGCAATCTTCTTTCCGGCCGTCACCTGTTTCACCCAGGGGGTCAACATGTCTGGCGACCTAGCCAATCCCGGGCGCAGCATTCCGCTGGGCACGGCTTTCGCCATCGGCCTTTCCATCATCGTCTACCTCGTCGTGGCGCTGCTGCTGGCCGGCGCGCCGCCGCGCCGCTGTGCGGCCGTCATTGCTTTTGCTGCGCGGCGTCGATCGCGTCGATCGCCTTTTTCAGCTCCTCATCGGCGATCTCGACCTTGGCGGCGGTGCGCAGTTCGTTGACCAGCGCAAAGTATTTTTCGCGCAGCACCAGTTCCTGAATCTGCGACTTGACCTGTTCGAATGCCGGTGGCTGCTGCACGCGCTTGTCTTCGATCTTGATGATGTGCCAGCCGAAATCTGTTTTCACCGGCTCCTTCGAGTAGGCGCCGATGTCCAGCGCCAGCGCCGCCGCTGAGAACTCCGGCACCATCTGGCCGGCGCTGAAATAGCCGAGATCCCCGCCGCTCGCCTTGCCGCTCGGGTCCAGCGTTTTCTCGCCGGCAAGCTTTTCGAAGTCGGCGCCGCCGTCCAGTTCCTTGATGA
>JBKJRE010000063.1:0-8296 GCA_046594775.1 Rhizobiaceae bacterium
TGTTGGCGCCGCTGTCGGCGTCGATCTTGCTGCGATCGGACATTGCCATTCCTCCGTAGGCTTTGAACCTACAGCGTGCCGGGCGCCGCGGCTTGACCGGAAGCGGTCTCGGCTTGACAGATAGTCGCATGTTGCCTTGCAGCATTCCAGGGCGCGTGTCATCCTTTCGGACTTGCCCTTCCGCTACGTGTGTCGAGAGGGTGGCAGGGGGCCGAAGCTGCTATGGCGCTAGCCGGACAACTAGCAACACAAGGGGATAGGCCCGTCGTGCTGATGGCGGCGGCGGCCGGCCTTATCGAGTTTATCGGGACCCATGGCGGCGATGTCGATGCCGTGTTTGGCCGGTGCGGTGTTGCTCCTGAAATGACCGCGTTGCCGACGCTGCAACTGCCGCTGGCCACATTCTGCGACCTGTTCGAGGAAGCTGCCCGCGATACGGGCTGCGACAATTTCGGCCTTTGGTTCGGCCAGCAGTTTCAGCCGCGTGATCTTGGCATGTGGGGCTATGCGGCGCTGTCTTCGCCGACGCTTGGCTCAGCTCTGGAAAACCTCGTCGGCCTGTTTCGCTATCAGCAGAGCTCCTCGACGATGCGCATCGTGCAGGAGGATGCGCGCCGGGTACGGCTCGACTACCAGATCCATACACCAGCCATCGTCGCCCGCCGGCAGGATGCGGAACTGTCGCTCGGCCAGTTCGTCAACCTCATCCGCGAATGCTGCGGCCGCACCTGGTCTCCGCTTGAAATCCAGTTCGAGCATCCGCAGCCCGAGGAATGGCGGCAGCATGAAACCGCCTTCGGAGCGCCGGTGTTCTTCGGCTGCGACAGCAATTCCATTGTGTTCGATCCGGATCTGCTTGACCGGCCGATGCCGGGACGCGACCTCAAGCTCCTGACCATGATGCAGACCTGTCTCGAATTGCTCGGCTCGCCGGAGCGGGCTGAGTCGCTGGTCGACCAGGTGCGCGGGAACGTGCGCCGGCAACTGCCCGACGGCGCCCCGACGCTGGAGGAAGTCGCATCCGCTCTCCATGTCGCGCCGAGCGTTATCCGGCGCGCCCTCGCTGACGAAGGTATCGGCTTCAGGCAGGCGATCGACGCCATACGCTTCGAACTGGCGCAGCACTATCTGGCGCAGCGACACCTGCCATTGAACGAAATCGCGCTGATGCTCGGCTATTCCGAACTTTCTGCCTTTTCCCGCGCCTTCACACGCTGGGCCGGAACATCTCCCCGCAGCTACAGAACGGTGTCTGCTGGCCAGTGACATGCTCGGCGCTCCATTCCACCAGCCCGTTACTGCGGCCGTGACGCCGACGGTAACGCTGAAGTTATGGAACCTGTCTCACGTGTCAGCCCTTGCCACCATGTACGATGATTGCCGGCATTGGCGATCCTGTTGCCGCAACGTGGCTCGAACAAAAGGGACAACGATGGTCACCAACATTCAAAATGGGCTTCTCGTCGGCCTGGCCGCAACCATGGCGCCGGTGATGACGCTCGTCCTGCACGTGATCTACGGCGCGGTTCTGGGCGCTGTCTATGTGGCCCAGCATCCGCTGTCTAGCGATGCAGCATTGACCACCTAGCGGTCGGTTTCGAGACAAATGCCGCCAAACCGGGCCTGATCGTCCCATCACTGGCCGGATTGTTACACGTAACAAACAGGGAAATCTCATGTTACAGCATCATGCACTGCCCGGTTCGCCGGCTCCCGCCCTCTCCCTGCCCGGGCTTGGCGGTGGAGCGATTGATCTTGCGGCCGAACACCCGAATCAGTTCACCATCGTCTTTTTCTATCGCGGCGTGCATTGCCCTATCTGCAAGACGCAGATGGAGGAGTTGTCTGCGCGCGCCAGCGAATTCGAAGAACGCGGCATCTCGTTGCTGGCAGCCTCGATGGATTCGGAAGAGCGCGCCCAGCGCCAGGCCGAGGCGTGGAAGATCGGAAATCTCAAGGTCGGATACGGGCTTTCCGAAGTCGATGCCCGTGCGTGGGGTCTGTTCATTTCGCGCAAGGAAAAGGACAGCGAGCCGGAACGCTTCGCCGAGCCCGGAATCGCCATCGTCTATCCCAACGGCATGATCTATGCGCTGTTCCACCAGAGCGTTCCCTTCGCACGGCCGCGTCTTGACGACCTGCTAAAGGGTCTCGATTTCATCATCGAGAAGAGCTACCCGGCGCGCGGCACGCTGGCGGCCTGAACGATGGCGGATCAAAATCAGAAAAGCTTCGCCGATCTTGAAGCGCTGTTCATCAACACCACCCTGACGCGTTCGCCCAAGAAGTCTCACACCGAGTTGCTCATGCGCAAGTCCATGGCCATCATGGAGGCCAATGGCGTGCACGTGGAGTATCTTCGCGCAGTCGACCATCCGATCGCCTTCGGTGTTCAACCGGACATGCGAGAAGAAGGCTGGGAGACTGATGCATGGCCGGAACAGTTTTGGCCGAAGGTCCGCGCAGCGGACATTCTGGTGATTGGGACGCCAATTTGGCTGGGCGAGGAATCATCGATTTGTCGTGTGATCATCGAGCGGCTCTACGGGCACAGCGCTCAGACGAACGAAAACGGCCAGTATGTCTACTACGGCAAAACGGGTGGCTGCATTGTGACTGGCAACGAGGATGGCATAAAGCATTGCTCGATGACCGTGCTCTACGCGCTGCAGCACATCGGCTATACGATACCGCCGCAAGCCGACTGCGGCTGGATTGGCGAGGCGGGCCCCGGCGCGTCCTATGGCGACGACGGAGCCGGCCTCGACAATGAGTTCACCAAGCGCAATACCGCCTTCATGAGCTGGAACCTTATGCATATGGCAAGGATGCTGAAGGACGCCGGCGGCATTCCAGCGCATGGCAACCAGCCCGAGGCTTGGAAAGCGGGCGATCACTTCAATCACCCGGACGGGTGACGCAGGCCTCCGACTCAACCGAGCCCTCGTGACTCGGTGACCAATGGCATGACACCGCGATCTCACGGCCATTCGCCGCGATGCCGGTGTCAGCGGAAAGCGAAATGCTGAGCACAGTCTGGTGATCGCTTGATGTCATGCCGCAAGCTGACGACGAGGCGCCGCCGCCCTCATCGAGCGATCCTCGACCTGCCGCGGGGACAGTGGGCAGCGGATGAACAATCGCCGCCAGGCAGCTGATCCTTGGGCGAAGTTTCGACATATCGGACCGATGTCTTCGCCAAGGAAGCTATGAAACGCTTCTATCCGGCTTAAGGTGCTCTCGCCTGAAATCGCCTCTCCCGGCCTTCCTTCGTCGGCTCCAGTTCATTTTCCACCGGGCGGATTATCTGGGCCTGACAGGTGTTCTGATTTCCGAAGGCCTGCAACCGCCGGCCTTCTGTTCTGTCGGAGGCCATTTGCCATGATCAGCCGTCTCGCCCTCGCGAGCGCAGCCGCGTTTCTTTTGTCGACGGGTATTGCCTGCGCCGATGCGTTGTCCAAGCTCGGCGGCCGCTATTCGATTTTGCCAT
Source organism: Rhizobiaceae bacterium (assembly GCA_046594775.1). Taxonomy (GTDB): domain Bacteria; phylum Pseudomonadota; class Alphaproteobacteria; order Rhizobiales; family Rhizobiaceae; genus CAMYMG01. The sequence goes on from JBKJRE010000063.1 coordinate 3,491, forward strand.
CCTCGCGCATCGCCTTTTCTGTCGGTCAGGTGGGCGGCGGCGGCATCAACGGCGCTTTCTCGCAATTCTCCGGAAGCTTCGACTTGCACCCCGAAGCCATCGCCCGCTCCCGTGTGGCGTTCTCGCTTACCCCCGCCAGCGTGATGGCGCGGGAGCCGCGCATCGAGAATTTCCTTCGTTCCTCGGCCGTGTTTGACGTGGCCGAGTACCCGGTTATCACCTTTCGCTCGGCCCGCGTCATCCCGGAGGGCGCCAACAACGCCCGCATTGAGGGCGTGTTGTCGGCGCGCGGCAAATCGGCGCCGGCGGTCTTCGAGGCGACGCTGGTTCGACATCACGGTCCCACGGTAGAGTTTCATGTCGTCGGCGAAATCTTCCGATCGCGCTACGGCATGGATGTGGGCGTGCCGATCTACTCCAATATCGTCCGCTTCGACATGACTTTAAGGGGTGATCGGCGCTGATGCGTGTCGCCCAAAAGTGGACCCGGCTGTGGCACAACAACATGCATCGAAACAAGGACTTGAAGCGCCTCGTGCCAGACGACTTCGGATTGCGCGCTTTCGTGTTCGCAAGCCGCTGCAGGCTCTTGGGCGACATTGTCTCAGCGCGGGTTCGCGGCGGGCGTCGAAGAAATCTGGTCCGGAGCGGGATTATCTTTCGTCAACCGCTGTTGTCAGCGGTGAGGCCGCAAGGCCGGTCTACCCAAACAAACCAGAGGAGATTATCATGCGCCTTCGTTCCCTGTCACTTGTCACGGTCGCCTGCGCAGCCATGGCGTCCGCTGCCTATGCCGAAGATTACGCAGGCGGCGCCATCAAATCGATGGAAGTCGGCGGCAGCGAAATTCTCACCGATGCCAAGGGCATGACTCTCTATACATTCGACAAGGATACAACTGGCCAATCGAACTGCTATGAAGGCTGCGCGGCCAAATGGCCGCCGCTGCTTGCCGCCGACGGCGCAACAGCCGAGGGTGACTACACGCTTGTCACGCGCAAGGACGGCGCCATGCAGTGGGCCTATGATGGCAAGCCGCTTTATCTGTGGATCGATGATGTCGCTCCCGCCGACACCACTGGTGACGGTGTGGGCGGCGTCTGGCATATCGTCAAAGAATAGAGGCCATGACCGGCGTCCTGGACGAGATCGAGGAATGCGTGCCGGCGCTCCGGCGCTACGCCCGGGGGCTGACGCGCAATCCGGACGTGGCCGACGATCTTGTCCAGGACTGCCTGGAACGGGCCATCCGCAAGCATGGCCTTTGGCGGCCGACGGGACCGGTCAGGGCCTGGCTGTTCAGGATCTTGCTCAACATCTATCGCAACGATTTGCGACACCGGCGCCGATCGCCGGAACTTGTGCCGGTGGACGGTCTCGCCGTCGAGCTGCGCTCCCTTGAGGTACAGCCCGGTCGTCTGGCGCTAGCCGAAACGGAGCAAGCCCTGCAGACCCTGCCCTCCGAGCAGCGCGAAGCGCTGCTGCTTGTTGCCGTGGAAGGCTTCAACTATCTGGAGGCGGCGGCGGCGCTCGGCATTCCCGTCGGCACGCTGATGTCGCGTCTTGGACGGGCGCGCGCGACGTTGCGGCGGCTCACCGATGAAGCTGGATCGAAATTGAGGTCGGTGAAATGAAGTCCGAGACAGACAAGATTACCCAGGACGATCTGCTCGCCTATGTTGACGGCGCCCTCGATGTTTCGAAGCATGCCGCTGTCGAAGCTTTTTTGGCCCAGCACCCAGCAAGTGACGCTGAAGTCAAGGCATGGCGGCGGCAGAACCAATCCTTGCACGCGCTTTATGGCCATCTTGCCAAGGAGCCGGTTCCGGCAGGCCTGGATGTTCGGCGGATGGCGCGCGATCACCATGCTGCGTCCCGCAATTGGCGGCGGATGGCGGCAGTGGCTGCTTTGTGCCTGATCATCGGCGGCGGCGGCGGCCTGTATGCAGCCCGGTTCGGCTTGTTCGCCTATACGGGTTCGGCGGCACTTGTCGCCGAGGCCGTCGCCGCCCATGCCTTGTACACCAGGGAAGTTGTCCACCCGGTCGAGGTACGGGCTGATGAGAGCGAGCATCTCAAGGCCTGGTTGTCCAAGCGCCTTGACCGCGGCATTACGCTTCCAGACCTGCGTTCCGAGGGCCTGCAACTCATCGGCGGCCGCCTTCTGCCGGCGGGAAAACAGCCGGCGGCCCAGCTAATGTATGAGGACGAAGCCGGCCGCCGTGTAACGCTCTACATAATCCCCGCGCCGGCGGGCCGCGAAACATCCTTCCGCTTTACCTCGCTGGATCGGCTCGAGGCGCTCATCTGGACCGATGACGCGATCAGCTGCGCCATTGTCGGCGAATTGCCCCGCGACAAGCTCGAGCAAATCGCCACTCATGCGTACCGGCAACTGGGCTGAGGGCCAGTAATACTGCGCAATGTGGGTCGCCTTGGCGAATGGAAGCAAGATGATCTGGCGAAACACCTCCGGCGCCTATGGGCTGGTGGCCATCTGCCTGCATTGGCTGATCGCCCTGATGTTCTTGACGCAGATCGGGCTGGGCTATCTGACCCAGATTACCGACGATCAGCCGCAGCTGCAATTTGAGCTTTACCAGCTGCACAAGTCGACCGGTTTCCTCATTCTGGCGCTGGCCCTGCTTCGCCTTGGCTGGACGGTGTCAAGCCAGAGGCCGCGCCCGCTGCCCGCCCGTTTTCCCATCGAGCCGGCGCTGGCGCGCTTGGTCCATCTGGCGCTGTTGACGCTCACCATTGCTGTGCCGGTGACCGGTTGGGCGATCGCCTCTGCGTCGACACTCGAAATTCCAAGCTACGCCTTCAATTTGGTCGTCATTCCGGACCTTCCGCTCAACCGCACCGAGGGGAATGAGCGCCTGTGGTCGGACATCCACGCGGCTCTGGCCTATTTCGCCGCAGCGCTTGCAATCGCCCATGCTGCGGCGGCGATTTATCATCACGTTATCCGTCGCGACCTGAGGCGCGCCACAGAACGACCCTAGGCGGAAACCTTCGGCAGTCGCCGCCGGCCGGGAAGCTGCCGGCGCCCTGTTGCCGGTTTGAGCACGCCGAGAAAAGGTGGCAACCGACTGGAGAATGGAATGCAGATGACGGCGCAGCGCCCGGGCGGAGGCGTTCTGCGTCGACCGCTTCCACAAACCGCGTCAGCGCGAGTCGAGGCTAATCGATCTCAGCAGCCCGGGAGAGGCCATGACATTAGGCCAGGGCAACCAACTCTACACGAACTCCAGGAATCGAGCGATTTTGCAGGATGGAACAAAAAGCAGGTTGGCCAATTTAAACAACAAAGAGCTGACCGATGGGCATACTTGGAACCGATGAAAACAGACCGGGAGGATCGACAGCGCTTCTCGGGCTCAAGGACGCAGCAGCGCTGCTGTCGGCAATAGTTGCCTCCTCCTCCGACGCGATTTTGAGCAAGACGCTGGATGGCACGAGCACCAGTTGGAACGCAGCCACCGAAGACTTGTTTGGGTATTCTGGCTCGGAAATGATCGGACACTCTATCAGGAGTATTATTCCCGACGATCGACAGCACGAAGAGGACATGATCCTGGAAAGCATCGGATCGGGCCGAAGGATCGAAAACTACGAAACCCGGCGAATCCACAAGGACGGTCACGAGATTGATGTGTCGGTCACAATTTCCCCCGTACGCGACTTCAACGGGACGGTTGTGGGGGCCTCCAAGATCATTAGGGACATCACCGAAAGAAAGCACGCCGAGGAACGCATCCGGTCACTTTTGCGCGAGGTCAACCACCGGGCGAACAATATGCTGGCTATGGTCTCTGCAATCGCACGAAGGACGTTGTCCGATTGCGACGAGCTGCAATTGGCCGACTTTCTCGGACGGATCGGCGCGCTCTCCCTGAACCAGGGCGTTCTGATCGCTAACGAACATGCTAGCCTGCCCTTAAAGGATCTGATCGAAAGCCACGTGGAGCCATTCTCACGACTGCACCATGGCGGCATCATCGTCCGCGGGCCGCCTCTCAGAATCTTGCCTGAGGCGAGCCAAGTTCTTGGCATGGCAATATACGAGCTGGTCACCAACGCGGCAAAGCACGGAGCGCTTTCCAACAAGCAAGGTCAGGTCGAGATCGTATGGACGGCGAATGATGAGCGATTCACCCTCGAGTGGTTGGAAACCAAAGGTCCCGCAGTAAGTCCTCCAGCGATATCGGGCTACGGCACGACGGTGCTCACACGATTGGTGGAAAAGGGTTTGACGGCAACCGCCACGACAACCTATGCACCACAGGGCCTCAGCTGGCGTTTGAAATGCCCACTCAGAAACGTCGCAAGCAAGCTTGAGTCGTCGAATTTCCAACACTCAACAGCTTGAGATTCGCAGTTTCGTGCCTCTCGACGTCACGCAGCCTCACCGCCCGCACCCGAGATGAGAACATCCTGGTGTCTCGGATCGTCATCAACTTCAACAGCCATCACTTCTCCCGGCGCGCAGGCGCTGATGCTGGCGCTGAGGTTCACCCCTGCTGCGTGCCTCGTAGGGAGGCATGATCGCATCGAGGGCTTGTGCCCCCTATGCGGACCGCGCCCGGATTCGAGGTTAGCCATTTAGACGTACAGCCCGACCGCTTATTCGGGCCCCCACCCCGAATAGGCCGGGTCTCATTCCGCGCCAGCGGTATTTGCTGGTCACTCCACGGTTGCCAACTCGTCGCATTAACCGGTCTATCAACAGTTGGATGAGACGGTGTTTGGCTTTGGTTGGTGAGCGCGCAGGGATTCGAACCCTGGACCTACTGATTAAAAGTC
>JBKJRE010000093.1:0-3175 GCA_046594775.1 Rhizobiaceae bacterium
TCGAACTTGTCGACCATGTAGGGGCCGGTACCGATCGGTGCGGCCTCGAAGCCGGCGGCGCCGACCTTCTCGTAATAGGCCTTCGGCAAGATGTAGCCGGTCAGGAACGACATCCACTTGAACAGCACCGGATCGTAGCCCGCTGCGTCGGCGGTGATCTTGTTGCCGTCGATCTTGAAGTTGCTGAGGTTCTTCCAGACGAACTGGATAGGGTTTCCGGTCTCTTCCTTGCCGGCGCGCTCCAGCGACCACACCACGTCCTCGGCCGAGAAGGGCGAGCCGTCATGCCATGTCACGCCTTCGCGCACCGTCATGTTGATCTGCTTCTTGTCGTCGCTCCAGCCCCATTCGGTCAGTAGGCCCGGGCCGAACGACAGGTCGGGGGCCTGGGGAATGAACTGGTCGAAGACCGACTGGTAGATCCCCTGGATCGTCGGGTTGACGGCCGAAGGACCGGTGGTCGGATCCCAGGAAGGCAGGTTGACGTTGTAGGCGATGACAAGTTCGTCAGCCTGCGCCAGCGCGGGTCCAGGCAGGCCGGCCGCCGCCAGGCCCAGCGCCGAGACGCTGTATCCAAGAAGTTCACGTCGGTTGAGTGTCATGGTCATTCCCCATTTGTTGTTTCAGTTCGTTTGCCGGACCGTTTGCCGGTCCTTGGTAATTTCTTGGCTCGCGGGCTTAAGCGCCGCCAAGCTGTTGCGCCAGAAGATAGCCGGATCCCGCGCCAACACCAGCGCCGGGCCAGGTCGCCGCGCCAGCCAGGTGCAGGCCGGCGACCGGCGTGTTGCCATGCGCAAACCCCCTGGCCGGGCGGAACAGAAAATTCTGGGATAGGTGGTGGCTGCCGCAGATCTGGTCGCCGCCGACCAGGTTCGGGTTTTCGCGCTCGAGATCGAGGGGCGAAAACACCGTTCGGCCGAGAATCTTCTGCTTCAGGCCCGGCGCCTGCGTCTCGATGATGGCCATGGCGCGGTTGGCATAGCGCTCCTTGACCTTGTCCCACGAAGCAGGCGCGATCTTGCCGGCGGCGTCGCCAAGTATCTCGGCTGGCAGCACCCGCACTTGCACCCAGAGAACGTGCTTGCCCTCCGGCGCGCGCGACGGGTCGATCGCTGTCGGCTGGCCGACCACCAGCACCGGTTCGTCCGGCAACAGCCCTGCGACGGCCTGCTGGTAGGTCTTCGCCATCTGCTCGAGCGATGGCGCGATGTGCACATAGGCGAAGTTTTGCAATTCCCGGCCGGCCTTCCAGTCCGGCAGTCCGTCGAGCGCCAGGTGGATCATCATGGTGCCCGGCGCATGGCGGAACTTTCGTATCGCCGTGTCGAAGGCTGCGTCGCCCGAGCCTTTTGCGAGCAGCCTCCCGGCTTGCAGTGCGGCGGGCGCCACGCCCGCGATCACCGCCTTCGCAGCCCGGTGCGTGTCGCCATTGGCCAGCCTCACGCCCGTCGCCCTGCCGTCCGCGACCATGATTTCCACGAGCTCGGATGCGGTGAAAATGTCGCCGCCAGCCTCCGTCAGCATCTTTTCCATGGCGCCGATCATCGTGTCGGCGCCGCCCTTGCCCAGCACCATGCCGAAACTCTGGCTGGCCATGGCTTCGAGATAGGGAAACACCGCGCCGCCGGCGATATCGGGCGCGAAGTCGAGATGCATGCCCCATGCGGCGAGCGTCGCCTTGACCTGCGCGGACTCGAAAGTCTCGTCGAGCCAGGCGCGCGGCGACGACAGCAGCAGGCGCAACGTATCGAGCGCGCCGCGCCTCCCCTTCTTGCGCCAAATCTTCCATGCCGTGCCGGCCAGCGAGCGGCCCGTCATCGGCGAGCCGAGCAGGCGGAACAGATGCTCCGACTCTGCCGGAAACCCGTCGACCAGACGCTGCCAGGTCTCGGCGTCCTTCGTTGAAAATGCCTTGAGCCGCTCTACCGTCTTGGCCATGTCGGTGGAGACGCCGAACCATCGGCCGTCGGGAAACACGCTGGCGAAACAGTCGGCCGCCGGGGCGAAGGCCAAACCGGCCGATTTCAATTCATTTGCATAGTTCTTGTGAAAGGCCGAGCCGGCGAAGAGGCTCAGATTCATTGCGCCGAAATCATGGCGGAAGCCCGGAAGCGTCAGCTCTCTGGTCTGGACAGCGCCGCCAATCGCCGAATTCCGTTCGAAAACCGCGATTTTCCAGCCCTTAAGCGCCAGATGCGTTGCGCAGGCCAGACTGTTGTGGCCCGCCCCGACAAATATGGCGTCGTAATCGCTCACGCCCAACCCGATCCTTCATGCTTAAAGATAATTGCAGATGCATAGGTTTTCGTCTAGTAGAAGTTTAGAGGCCGACACGAGCCGTCAATCAGGGAACAGGCAATATGGACACGCAGAATATTCTCGGCGATTTCGCCAGCCAGCTTCTTTCGGGCGCGATCAAGGTGGTTGACCTGTCGGCGCCGCTTGGTCCCGATACGCCGCTGCTGAAGCTGCCGCCCGACTTCGCCGTCGATACCCCCAGGATCGAGATTCACGCCATCTCGGAATATGACAAGAACGGCCCGTTCTGGGCCTGGAACTGGCTCAAGATCGGCGAGCATTCCGGCACCCATTTCGACGCGCCGCACCACTGGATCACCGGCAAGGAATATGCAGACGGCTACACCGACACGATCGACGTCAAGAATTACGTTGCGCCTGTCAACGTCATCGACTGCTCGGCCGAATCCGGCGCCGACAACGACTTTCTGCTGACAGCTGACGGCGTGCAGGCCTGGGAGGCAAGGCACGGCGCCATTGGGAAAGGCGAGTGGGTCGTCATGCGCACTGACTGGGACAAGCGCAACGGCTCCGAGGAGAAATTCCTCAACGCCGATGCCAATGGTCCGCATTCGCCCGGCCCCACGGTGGATTGCATCGAATACATTATCGAGCGCGGCGCGATTGGCTGGGGCACCCAGTGCATCGGCACCGATGCGGGTGCTGCTGGCGGCATGGAGCCCCCGTTTCCGGCGCACAACCTCATGCACAAGGCCAACCGTTATGGACTGGCGAGCCTCTGCAACCTCGACAAGCTGCCGGCCAAGGGCGCCATCCTGATTGCCGCGCCGCTGAAGATCGTCAGGGGTACCGGCAGCCCGGTCCGCGCCATGGCGCTGGTGCCGAAGAAGTAGCAACGACGGTCGGAGAAGCACCA
>JBKJRE010000253.1:0-5841 GCA_046594775.1 Rhizobiaceae bacterium
CCGACGGCCGCCGCGGCGAGCAACGATCGAAGGATGTGGCGGTGGGAGACGAAAGGTTCGCTGAACGACAGCCTGCGGCCGGTTACAAGCTCCATGGCCGATCCCAGAAGCCCGCAAAGCGTCAGTCCGGCCATAAACGCGAAGCAAGTCAGCACAAGCGTCGTCATCTTCACCTTCCGTTTACCATGAAAAAGCAGAATCGCTTTGGCCAGGCGTCGCAAGATCCATACCGCAGCAACTGTGCCATCGGGGGACGGTCCCGACACGGCAGAGGAAATTCGAGATGACACAGGCGGCGGCAGCGGCCCCCGAAGAGCCAAGCAACCAGACGATCGACTCGTCGCTGATGATGAAGGTATTTTACGCCTTCGTGGGGCTTGCCGTTCTGTCGGCGGGCATCAGCGCCGGCGGCAAATGGTTCGGCAGGTCGATTGCGCTGGCCGGCCACACCAATTCCACGACGCCGCGGGAGGTCGTCATCGGCAACAATGTAATCGTTGCGCCGGACAACATGATCCGTTTCCAGCGCGAGCGGCACGACGGCATGGCAGAACGCCTCGACCTTTACCTTCGCTGGCCCGAACTGGATGGATACACGGACGCGGCGCGCTCCGATTTCAACCATGTCGGGGACACGCGCAGGATCATCTTCTTCTCGTTCGACGAGCGCGTGATGTCGCGTGACATGAGCGGCCGGCTAGCGCCGATCTATTCCAAGATGCTCGCGAAGCCGGGCAAGGCTGGACCGTCGGGCGTCGCCTTCTATGAGTTCTCTGAACAATCCGGTTATCTGAACGAGATGCTCGCGGTGGCGGAGCGTCCCGACGCGGAGCCGTTCGTCGCGCGCTGTCTCAGCGGCGCGAGCGCCGCAGAATCCCTGGCGCCATGCGAGCGCGACATCCATCTTGGCGACAATCTGAGCCTTGCCTACAGGTTTCCGAACGAATTGCTCGGCCAATGGAGCGAACTCGACGCAGCCATGCGCAAACAGGCTGCGGCAATGCTCAAGACCAGCAACTGACACGTAGCCGACGCACCGCATCCGTCACACGCGAAAAGTCACGGGTCAGGCGAGATCGATATCGAGGATAGCCATGGAGAAATTGTAGTCGCCCTCTTCCTCGTCCTTGTAGACAAGGCCCAGGAACTCGTCGCCGACATAGAGTTCGCAGGAATCCTCCTTGCGCGGCCGTGCCTTGACCTCAAGGTTCGGGTTCTGGAACACGCGCTTGAAATAGGCGTCGAGTTTTCTGATTTCTTCCGGGTTCAATGCTTCTCTCCGGTTATCGGGGTGGAGGCGCTTCTGACATGCCAAGGATGGCGATGTAAAGGCGAAGAGCGAGATACCACGCCCAATCCCCGCCCTGGCTGCAGCCGATCCGGCGCGCGCCATCCAGACCCGTTACCCCGCCTTTGCGAACCGGGAACCGTCAGATGTCGAAGCTGGCCACCTGATCGAGGTGCTGCGCAGACAGCAGCTGGTCCATCTGACGCGACGGTTGATCGCAGCCGGCCTCGCCGACAACACGGGCCGGGACGCCAGCAACCGTCTTGTTGTGCGGCACCGACGCCAGAACGACCGAACCGGCGGCCACCTTGGCGCAGTGTCCGACTTCGATATTGCCGAGAATCTTGGCACCGGCGCCAATCAGCACGCCATAACGGATCTTGGGGTGACGATCGCCGCCGGCCTTGCCTGTGCCGCCGAGCGTGACGCCGTGCAGGATCGACACGTCATCTTCGATCACCGCCGTCTCGCCAACCACAAGCCCGGTGGCATGGTCGATGAATATGCCCTTGCCAATCCGGGCGGCCGGGTTGATGTCGGTCTGGAACACGGATGAAGAGCGGCTCTGCAGATAGAGCGCGAAATCCTTGCGTCCCTCGTTCCACAGCCAGTGCGCCAGACGGTGCGTCTGGATGGCGTGAAAGCCCTTGAAGTAGAGAACCGGCATCAGGAAGCGGTCGCAGGCCGGATCGCGGTCGTAATAGGCCTGGATGTCGACACGCACGGTCGAACTCCAGTCCGGATCGGCCTTCGACATCGCCGCGAAACTCTGGCGGATGATATCCGCGCCGAGATCCTGATGGGCAAGGCGCTCTGCAAGGCGGTGCATGACCGCCTCCTCGAGAGTTTCCTGATTGAGGATCGTCGCGTAGAGAAAGGCGGCAAGCAGCGGGTCGCGCGCAACCGCTTCGGCAGCCTCTTCCCTCACCGCGCTCCAGATCGGGTCGACGGGCTTGGGCGCCGGGCGCGCCATGCTGAGCGTATTCATCGACGAACTCCCTTGGCTGTCGCTTTGTACCGTGCCACGACATATAGGTGAGACGGTAGCAGGATTGAACTCAATTTTCCTTAGTGCTGCATCAAATGAAAGTGGTTCACCGGAATTGGATGCGGCATGGAAAACGAACCCTTGCTCGACATATCTCTGAAGAGCGAGCTCTCGCAGCTCTATCGGGCGGACGGGCGGCACTATCACACACTCACCCATATCGAGGCGCTGCTGGCCATGATGCAGGCAAACCGCGCCCTGTTTCACGATCCCGAAGCCGTCGAAGCCGCCATCTGGTTTCACGACGCGATATATGACAGCCGCAAAAACGACAATGAGGCGCTGAGCGCCGGCCTCGCCCGTGAGCGGCTCGGCGGGCGTACTTCTGGGGATCGTCTCGAGCGCATCGCCAGAATGATAGAGGCAACCGCAACGCACACACCGCCGCGCTTTACCGACGAAGCAGCAGAGCTGGACGCGCTGCTCTTTCTCGATATGGATCTGTCGATCCTCGGCGCATCGCCGACGGAATTCGACGCCTATGAGGTGGCCATACGGCGCGAATATGACTGGGTTGACGATGCGAGCTGGCGCAGGGGCCGCGCCGACCTCCTGAAGCGGTTTGCCGGCCGGCCCCGCATTTTCCGGACCGCGGCTTTCAGGCAGCGATTCGAGAAGATGGCCCGGAGCAACATTGCCCGGTCGCTGGCGCACCTCGCCGCCAAGGCGTGAGCCGCGCCCGGCCTATTTGGTCTTGCGCCGCCGCCTTTCCCAGCCGACGGCGGCGCGCCTGCGAAGCCGCCGGACACGGGCGAGATCACGAGAAAGCACCAGAAGGCCGAGCGGAATCATCCAGAACCCAAGCACCGGCAGGAAGCCGAGCATGCCGAGCACAACCAGGGAACCGCCGATGGATATCCTCAAAGGCCGCGAATGCGGCAGTGAGACCTTGCGCCCGAACATGCTGATCTTGTGCCTGTTGGGAACTCTGGGATCGCTGAGGTCTTCGGTCACGAGAGGCATCTTCGGCTCGACGATGGCAACGACGGGTCACGAGGCGACCATTGCGCCGATTTCCCATGAGAATGAGCATATGATGTCGGATCGATGACATTGCGAGCGCGCCACCCGTCAAAAAGGTAAAAAGTGCCGGCCCCTCTTTGCAAAGCTGAAAATGGTTTGCTATAGGCAGCCCTCGTTCACACGAGCCTATTCCCCGATAGCTCAGTTGGTAGAGCATTCGACTGTTAATCGAATTGTCGCAGGTTCGAGCCCTGCTCGGGGAGCCACTTCCTTTCAGTAGCGATACGCATTTCGCCTGTAGCAATTTCCAGGCGGCCGTCGATATCCCTAATCGCGAGTGTCGCGACGGGCGAAGCCCAAAGATGCTGACCGGAAACCCATGGGTCTCCACGCTTCTTACAGAGATTGCTGAAGGTTCCCCGGATAACGCCGAATGTGCCGTTTGGGAAAATGCCGGCACGCGAATTCCGGCGATCGCTGGTTCCTTTAAGTTCATCACAGCGCAATCTTGAAATATCGGTGATCCGATCCGCAGTGTGGAGCGTATCTTCCTAGTAAAAGCCCTTTGGATGGAGATCGCGCCGTGAAAACGTACATTGTCGCTTATGTGGCAACGGGAGTTGTCTTCCTCGTGCTTGACGCGCTTTGGCTCTCCAAGATGGGACCAGCCTTCTACAAGCCGATCATGGGCGACGCCGCGCTCGAAGGCTTTCGCGTCGCGCCCGCGATCGTCTTCTACTTCCTGTATCTGGTCGGCATAATGGTGTTCGCGATCTCGCCAGCACTCGCAGACGGTCGCTGGACGACTGCCCTCCTCCATGGCGCGCTGCTCGGCTTCTTCTGCTACGCGACCTACGACCTGACAAACCAGGCGACGTTGAAGAACTGGAGCACCGCGCTTTCCATGGTGGATATTGCCTGGGGCACATTTGCCACCGCCGCTTCCGCCGCCGTGGGGTTTCTAGTCGCCAACAGTTTCGCCCGGTGAAGCAGCAGCCCTGCCTCCAGGGCCGAACTGCATTCCGCAAATCACGATCAGGGAGGCCGCGCTGATGGCGTGCAGCGTGACAAGGCGCGCCGCCTCGGCCGGCGCGATTGCCACTAGGCCGGCGGGCGCCAGCGCATCAAGCGCCAGATAGACCGCGCCGGCAAGCGCAGAGATCGACAGGCCCCACCATCGTTCTTCTCGCCTGAACTGCAGCATGGCAATCATCATGACAGGCCCGAGGAACAGAAGGACGCCTGTGGCTGGCCCGAGCAGGGCTGCCGTAACCGCGGTGTTTGCGATCCCGGCGACTGGCAGCAGCGCCCGCCCGAAAATCGTGTTGGCGCGAGCCATGGCAGGCACCGCGAGGAAGAACGGCGTCGACAGCAGGGTGAACAGCGTAGGCCAGGCATCGGCCCCCGCAATCCACCAGACGTAGATGGGGTAAAATGGCTGACTGGCGGCCACGAAGAGCGATATGCTGTTGCTCGCCGCCACCAGAGGATCGTCATGCGCGGCATAGTTTCGATAAAGGGCAGCGATGTTCATGCCGGGTCCTGTTTCCCGTCGGGTCGCGGAAACGGCCAGAATGCCCGGACGCGCCGCTGATAGTCGCGAAAGGCTTCGCCTCGCGTCTCGAGCATGTGCTTCTCGAGCGGCGGGATTCCTGAAACCTTGACCAGCAGATAGTACATAAGCAGAGGCGCGAGCGCGGCCAGCCATCCCTGAGCAAACCCGCCTCCAAGATTGATGGCGACAAGCGGATAGGCTACCCAGCCGAGCCATTCGAAGAAGTAGTTGGGGTGGCGCGACAGCCCCCAGAGCCCAACATCCATGATTTTGCCCCGGTTGCGCTGATCGTCCCTGAACTGTCGCATCTGCCGATCTGCCAGCGCCTCGCCGGCAACGGCCGCGGCAAACAGGATCAGCGCGAATATGTCCCGAGGCCGGACATCGGGCGCGGGATTTTGTGCCGCCAGATAGACGGCAAGAACCAGGACGAACCCGGCAGCGGCCTGACTTTGCAGGAAGGCAAACATGCGCAGGGACGCGCGTTCCCCCCACTCCCGTTTCAGCCCCTCATAGCGGGGATCGACGCCCTGCTTCAGCGTCCGGTGCGCGAGGTGCAATACCAGCCTGGCCGACCATGTTGCAACCATGCCTGCCACAAACACCTGACGCCAGGTTTCGCTTCCCGACGATTGAAGGAGTGTGGCAGCGACCCCGACCAGGCCAACCGCCAGCGACCAGGTGACGTCGATCCAGCCGGAATTGCCGGTTTGTCTCTCGTACAGCCATGCAGCGGCCATCGCCAGCGACAGCGCGGCAGCCAATCCCAGCAGATGAACAAAGATCATGCGAACTCTGGCGCTTTCCACGGCGTCTCATGCCGGAGCGGTGCCCGGCGCGAAACTGTGATGCCAGGAGATACGTAGTTTCTGACGCATCGGATCACCGACCTGTTGGAAAAATCGTCTACCGAACTGATCCGCACGCCGGCACCAGCCGTATACCCCATTGACAGCGACCAGGGACGCCCATTGCATGAACAAAGTA
>JBKJRE010000283.1:0-7329 GCA_046594775.1 Rhizobiaceae bacterium
AGCGCCAGGGTCACGACGAATTTGAACAGAAAGCGCACGGTCTCCGCCGCCTGCGCGATATCCGGACGCGGCCCGAGCAGGATCATGAAGATGACGCCGGCAATCACCGCCGCCAAAGCGGTGGACCCCAGCCAGATCGCCTGCAAGGACGATGTCCGGTGTCCAGTGTCGGCGTTCAGCGCCCTTATCAGATCGTCTGTCTTCATCTCACTGTTGTCCAAAACGCCTGGCGATCGCCGCCAGGCCCCTGTGCAGGGCCACCCGCACCGCGGTTTCTTTCATGCCGAGCATCGAAGCGGTTTCTCCGATCGACCTGCCTTCGACAGAAATCGACGAAACCACCGCCTTCTGGCCTTCAGGCAGGCTGCCAAGCACCCGCTCCATGTCTCGCTCGCTCGCCGCGTCTGCCTCCGGTGCGGCAATGGTTTCGGCTATGTCGTCTATGTCTACCTCGATAACCCGCCCGCGCCTGCGGAAGGCATCCACCAGCTTGTAGCGCGCAATTCCGTAGAGCCACGGCGATATCGGACTTTCCTGCCGCCATGTATGGCGCTTTGTGTGAACTGCAAGGAGCGTTTCCTGCACGATGTCCTCTGGATCGACCCCGCCTCGCGTGATCCGTTTTCGGCAGTAACCGCGGACCAGACCGGCGGTGCGCTGAAGAAAGTCTTCATACGCGCGTTCGTTGCCTGCGATGGCAGCGCGCATCAGCCGGGCAAGCTCGGCCTCGTCGGTGCTGCTCACAGTGGTTCTCCTAACCCTTCGTGTACCGGGGCGATTTGTTACGTGCCCGGCAAAAAATGCCAAGCTAAAAACATCGTCCGCTCACGAAACCGTGTTCCGGGGCGGGCGTAACAAACCCCGGCAGGCCCCGAACTGATGGTTGCGGGGCCGAACTGCGACCCACGCCAACACGAACGTTCACAGGAGAATCCACATGAACCGTCAAACGCTCGCTTTCGCACTGGCCGGCTCGCTCGCCACTGCATTCGCTACTGCCTCGATCGCCGGGCCGCTGCCGGCCGAGAAGATGGTAGGCATGGAGAAATGCTACGGCGTCGCGCTCGCAGGCCAAAACGATTGCAAGGCCGGCGCCGGCACGACGTGCGCCGGAACGTCGACCAAGGACTATCAGGGCAATGCCTGGAAAGCCGTTCCGGCCGGCACCTGCACGACCATGAACGTCGATGGCCACATGGGCATGCTCGAAGCCATGTAGCCTTATGCCGGGCGGGAGATCGTCTCGCGTTTCCCGCCCGCCATCCCCGTTCCTGCAATAGCGGAAAAGTGCGATGCCCAGAACCTTAGCCCTGCCCCCGCGCGCCGGCCTCGGCCTGAAGCCCGCGCACTATGCCGAGATCATCGATGGCACGCCCGATGTCGGGTTCTTCGAAGTCCACGCCGAGAACTATATGGGCGCCGGCGGACCGCCGCACCGCTATCTCGAGGCAATATCGCGGCACTACCCGATCTCCCTGCACGGCGTGGGGCTTTCAATCGGCGCCGAGGGCCCGCTCGACAAGGCTCATCTGGCGCGGTTGAAATCGCTGATCGACCGTTACAACCCGGCATCTTTTTCCGAGCACCTGGCCTGGTCCACCCATGAGACGGGTTTCCTCAACGACCTGTTGCCCGTGCCCTACACCCAAGCGACGCTGGATCGCATCGTACGCCACGTCGACGAGGTGCAGCAGACACTGGGGCGGCGCATGCTTCTTGAAAACCCCTCCACCTATGTGCTGTTTTCGGAGAGCACGATCGACGAAATCGACTTTCTTGAAAGGGTCGCCGGCGGCGCTGGCTGCGGGCTGCTGCTCGACGTCAACAATGTCATGGTGTCTTCCGTCAACCACCGGCTCGATCCGTTCGCCTATATCGACCGATTTCCGGTAGAGTTGATCGGCGAAATCCACTTGGCCGGCTATGACGAGGCGGTGGACGGCGTCGGCGACAGGCTGCTCATCGACGCGCATGCCAGCCCCGTGCTCGACGACGTCTTCGCGCTCTACCACCACACATTATCGCGCACCGGTCCGGTCGCCACGCTGATCGAATGGGACGAAAACGTACCGGATTTCCCGACACTGTTTGCCGAGGCCCGGCGCGCTGATGCGGCTTTGTCGCTAAGCGCCCGCCAGCCCGAAAAACTTTCCAGGGTGGCCTGAGATGCAAGCCGCGACCGGACAGGACGAATTCGTGACATCGCTGTTCGACCCTGCCGGGCCGCTCCCGGCAGGCGTCACGACGTGCCGCGGCGAGCCTGACGCCGCGCGTTTCGACGTCTATCGCAACAATGTCATGGTCTCGCTGATCGGCGCGCTGGAGCAGAAGTTTCCGGTCACCCGGCGTCTTGTCGGAGACCAATTCTTCAGGGACATGGCGCGCGCCCACATCCGCATCACCAGACCCACGTCGCCGCTGATCTTCGAATATGGCGACGACTTTCCCGATTTCGTCGCCGCTTTCGAGACGGCCGCAAGCCTGCCTTATCTCGGTGATGTCGCGCGGCTCGAGGCGCTGTGGGTTCGCGCCTATCATGCCGCCGATGCCGTGCCGCTCGGCCCTGCCGAGATCGTATCAATCGAGCCCGAAACCCTCGCCAGTTCCCGCATCGTCCCGCATCCCTCCGCCTCGCTGCTTCGCTCGCCATGGCCGGCCGGTTCGATCTGGGAGGCCCATCAGCACGAGACGGTCGGTTCTCTTTCCCGCTCCGGGCCGGAGACGATCCTCGTCATGCGCCCCGATGCCGAGGTCGCCTTGCACATCCTGCCACCGCATGACGCGAGCTTCGCCGCGGCGCTGTTTGCCGGCGAATCCCTTGCCGACGCCGCACAGGCAGCCGCAAGGGATGACGGTTTCGACTTCGGCCGCGCCTTGATCGGATTGGCTTCCCTCGGGGCGATAGTGCGACTTCAACCTGTTCCTGAAAGCGACCCGCGATGACCACACACACCGAAACGGACACCGCCTTCCTTCCCGGCATCGTCGGCCGCGTCGAAAACCTGCTGTCGATGATCCCGCACGCTCTGCCGCTGCTGGCGCTGCGGATCGCGATCGCCGTGCCCTTCTTCAAGTCTGGATTGACGAAATGGGACGGCTTCCTGCAGCTCTCCAACGGCGCCCGCTATCTCTTCACCGAGGAATTCAGCCTGCATATTTTCGGAAATCTGGTGCCCTATCCGTTTCCCATCGCCATGGCTACGCTCGCCGGAATCGGCGAAATCGTCCTGCCGATCCTGCTGATGCTCGGCATAGGCACACGCTTCGCCGCGCTGGGCATCCTCGCCATGACGGCCATCATCCAGCTTACGGTTCCGGACGGCTGGGCCAATTTCCACCTGCCCTGGGCCGCAATGGCGCTGGCGCTCGTGGTCTATGGCGGTGGCGCGATCAGCCTCGATCGGCTGTTGTCCAAAACCATGCGCTGACCTTTCCGGTACAAGCACGACGCAGGCGCGCGACCTCTACGCCGCCTGCGCTTCGACCCTCCGGCCACCGTGGACAAGGTAGCTCGGCCTGTACATGGTGACGAGCTCTTCCGAGGCTGTCGGATGCACCGCCATGGTGCGGTCGAAATCGTCCTTGGTGAGCCCGGCCTTCAACGCGATGCCCAGAAGCTGCGCCATTTCTCCGGCGTCGGGTCCAAGGATATGTGCCCCAAGCACCAGTCGCGTCTCGGCGTCGACCACCAGCTTGGTCAGCATTTTCTCGTCACGGCCGGCCAGAACGTTGCGCATCGGCCGGAACTCCGCGCGATAGATCTCCAGCGCCTTGAATCGCTTGGCCGCCGCGTCTTCCGACAGGCCCACCGTCCCGATCTCCGGCTGCGAGAAAACAGCCGTCGCGACACATTCGTGGTCGGGCTCGAGCGGATTATCCTTGAACGCCGTCTCGACGAAGCACATTGCCTCGTGAATCGCCACCGGCGTCAGTTGCACGCGGTCGGTGACGTCGCCGATCGCCCATATGTTCTTCACATTGGTGCGCGACAGGGCATCGACTAGGATTTCACCCTTCACTCCGGTTTTCACGCCGGCAGCCTCCAGCCCGAGATCTTCGGTGTTTGGAATACGCCCGATCGCCAGCATGATCTGATCGACCGTGAAAATCTCGCCGCCGGTCACCACAGCCACAAGCCTCCCGTCGCTGTTTTTCTGAATCTCCTCAAAAATCGTATGGCAAAGAATGCGGATGCCCTTCTTCTCCATGTCGGCATGCAGCATGCGCCTGAGATCCATGTCGAATCGGCCAAGAATCTCCTTGCCGCGGTAGATCAGCGTCGTCTCGACGCCCAGGCCGTGAAAAATGTTGGCGAATTCGACGGCAATGTAGCCGCCTCCCGCAATCACGATCGACTTGGGCAGTTCGGGCAGGTCGAAGACCTCGTTGGAAAAGATGCAATGCTCGTGGCCCGGCAGGTCCGCGTGCGGATTGGGGCGGCCTCCAGTGGCAACCAGAATCTGGTCTGCCGTCACCGTTCGGGTCTCGCTCTCGATGCTGATCGTATGGGCGTCAACCAGCGTCGCCCTGCTGTGAAACGCCGTTCCTCCAGCCTTCTCGACGCCCCGTTCATAGAGGCCGGAAAGCCTGCCGATTTCCCTGTCCTTGTTGGCGATCAGCGTCGGCCAGTCGAATGTCGCCTTCGGGACGCTCCAGCCATAGCCCGCCGCGTCGGCGAAATGCTCGGAATATTGCGACGCATAGACGAAGAGCTTTTTGGGGACGCAACCGCGTATCACGCAGGTGCCGCCGAAACGGTACTCCTCGGCAACCGCCACCCGCTTGCCAAGGCCGGCCGCGACGCGGGCCGCCCGCACCCCGCCAGAGCCGCCACCGATGACGAAGAGGTCGTAGTCGTAGCGGGACATGGCTGCTCTCTCGTTTGCTCTGGGCCTATGAGGACAGTTAGGAGGTGGTGGACAAAAAGAAAAGCCCGGCGCGGGCCGGGCTTTTGTTTGTAACGCCTTCGCTCGGGCCGCTATTGGGCCGGCGCGTCAAGGCCCTGCAATGCGGGTGCCTCGCCCGCAGGAGGAGCCGCTTCGCCTTCAGGCGTTGCAGCGTCTGGCGCCGGTGCTTCCGGCTTGGGCGCATTCGCATTCGCCTTGACCTGCGCTTCCACCTCGGTCGACAGTGCCTTGCCGACGGTGTCGGTCAGGTCGCGCGCAATGCCGCGCTGCCAGATTTCGGCAGCCTTGGCGACCTCGCGGCCGACAATAGGCCCCTGCAGAAGCAGCTTCTGGCCGGTGGGAGTGGCATAGAAGCCGGCAATTGCGTTGAGTTCTTCTTCCGTGAAGATCCGGGCGTATGCCAGCGCAACCTCGCGTTCGAGATCGGCACGCCGACTCACCATTTCGAGCGTCTTCTCATCGACCGTGGCAATGATCATTTCCTGCAGATCAGGATTCTGCTGGATGAGGTTCTGCTTTATCGCAATTGCGGCGGCCGGGAGAATATTGTCGTACGCATCCGTCGCGTGGACTGCGGCGACTGCCGCACGCGCCGCCTTGACATGCGTTTCGGAGATTTCCTGGGCAATGGCTTGAGAGGAAGCCGCGACGAGGGCCGCCATTGCAACCACTGCTGCGACCCGGCGAACGCTGTGGACCAAATACATGATCGGAAGAACTCCCTGTTTTTTCTCAGCGCGCGTCAAGGACTCTGACGCCGCTTTTGCCTGCGATTATCGCCACACTGGCCAGACCCAGGAACAGGCCGTGTTCGACCACCCCCGGAATGGCATGAAGTGCATTCGACAGCGCTCTTGTATCCGGAATACGGCCAAAAGATGCATCAAGGATCAAATGCCCGCCGTCTGTAACAAATGGCCGGCCTTCCGTCATCCTCAATATCACGGAGCCAAAAAGGCCCAGGCTTGAACTGGCCCTCACGATGGCGATTTCAGTCGCCTTGAGGCCGAACTTGTTGACCTCGATCGGCAGCGGAAAGGCTCCGGCTTGCTCGACGAGTTTGCTCTCGTCGGCGATCACGATCATGCGTTGCGACGCCGCGGCCACGATCTTTTCCCGCAAAAGTGCGCCTCCGCCGCCCTTGACCAGGTTGAGGAAGGGATCGATCTCGTCGGCGCCGTCGATCGTCAGGTCGAGTTCAGGCGTCTCGTCGAGGCTCGACAGTGCGATGCCAAGCTCGGCGCAGAGTGTGGCGGTCCGCTCGGAGGTTGGGACGCCGATGATGCGCAACCCGCCCTGAACTTTGTCGGCAAGCAGCTTGGTGAAGGCATCGGCTGTCGAGCCTGTGCCGATGCCAAGCCGCATTCCCTCGCCGACATGCTCCAGCGCTGCCCTAGCAGCCATGATCTTCAACGTTTCTGCATTCATGGGACGGTCCGCCGCTGCCTGTAGGTCGGCGCGCACCTATCATCTTTGAGCTTGCGGGCAAAGCGCTGCCGCGCTTTACCCGGCAATCCGGCTTGCACCGGCGTGCGACGCGCGGTATCGGCGATGGCCGCGCCGCAAGCGGTTTGGCCTTTCAGAAGGAAGCCTCGATGAGTCAGCCCACAATCGTCTTCGACCTCGACGGCACTCTGGTCGACACGGCGCCCGACCTCCTCGACAGTCTCAACCACACGCTCGACGCGGGCGGCGCGGCCAGGACAGACACGGCAGGGTTCCGCCAGTATGTCGGCCACGGCGGCAAGGTGATGATCGAGCGCGCGTACAAGGCGCAGCAGCGGGCTCTTGCAGCCGAAGAACACGATCGGCTTTTCGACCTGTTTCTCGAGCATTACGGCGCCAACATCCCGGGCCGCTCCCTGCCGTATCCGGGCGTCCCCGAGGCGCTCGACCGCTTCGCGGCGGCGGGCTATATGCTTGCGGTGTGCACCAACAAGACCGAGGAGTTCTCCCGGAGGCTCATTGAATCGCTCGGCCTGCATGCGCATTTCGCGGCCATCTGTGGTCAGGACACGTTCGGCGTCCGCAAGCCTGACCCGCGTCACCTCACCGAGACGATCCGGCTGGCCGGCGGCGACGCCGGACGCGCCGTCATGGTCGGTGATTCGAGAACCGACATCGATACCGCCAAGGCTGCGGGCATACCGGTCGTCGCGGTCGATTTCGGCTACACTGACCGACATGTGCGGGCCTTTGAACCGTCACGGATTATCTCGCATTTCGACGAATTGAGCGTCCAGATGGCCGACGAACTGATTGCGTCGATTGGCGGGCTTGCCCGTTCTTGACTTCACCGCTGCCGGCATCCTATATCGCGGCTCGCTTGGCCTTCGGGCCTGGAGCGGGCGATTAGCTCAGCGGGAGAGCACACCCTTCACACGGGTGGGGTCGCAGGTTCAATCCCTGCATCGCCCACCAT
>JBKJRE010000473.1:0-2651 GCA_046594775.1 Rhizobiaceae bacterium
TTGATCGAAGTGCGGATCGAGCTCTTTACCGAGCTCGCCGCGGTCGTCACGCAGATGAACGTAGCACCGGACGGGGCCGGCAAGGGCTGCCGGTTCATAGCCAATGCCGATGCCCACGTTGTTCCAAAAGTGCCGCAACTCTATTCTCATCGGAGGATTTTCCCCCACCCGGGGTCTACTTCTGTCTGACCAGTCCCAAAGTAGAAGCTGACGCGATCCACCTGGCCCTGACTGATCGGAGCCCCTGATGTCCTTTATTCTTCTCCTTGGATTTCTGATGGGCATGAAGCATGCCCTTGAGGCGGATCACCTTGCGGCGATTGCCACTTTCTCAGTCCGAAAGAATTCGCTTCGCGACACTCTGAAGTACGGCTTCAGTTGGGGCGTCGGCCATACGACAACTCTGTTCCTGGTGGTTGTTCCGGTGTTTCTGCTAGGGGGGCAGATATCTGCGCTGACCGAGGTCAGTCTAGAAATGCTGGTTGGTTGCATGCTGATCTATCTTGGTGCCAATGTGGTTTATCGGCTGTTGCGCGACCGCGTCCACCTGCATGTACACGACCATGCCGACGAACAGCGTCATGCCCACCTGCACTCGCACAAGTATGAGACGATGCCACACAAATCATCGGGTCACGATCATGCGCATCGTTCGAGAATTTCTGGACGGGCCTTCGGCATTGGCCTAGTGCATGGCCTTGCGGGGGCAGCGGCACTGCTGGTCTATGCCCATAGCCAGATCCAACAGGCTTGGTTCGTGGTACCGTTTGTTCTGGTGTTCGGGATAGGATCGATCCTGGGGATGACCCTGGTATCCAAGGCAATCTCAATCCCGATTAGGCTGGCCGGAGCACAGGTGGGTATGTCTTTCGTAGGGCTGAAGCTCGCTGTTGCCGCGGTGACCGTCGGACTCGGCGCCAATCTGGCCCTTTCCGGCGTACGAGTTCTGCTGAACGGCGAGGCTGATCTGAGTCACGTTGCCACAAACTCAATGCAGTTTTGACCTCGAGCCAGATCTGATATCGCTCCGAAGTGCGGTGTCTGTGCCTTTCACAGCTATCCGGATCGCATAGGATGAGTTGGCAAAAAGGGTTTTCAGTAACCGGATGCCAAGATGGCCACAAAATTCCCGACCCAAGATCCGCACCAAGTCCGTGAAGATCGCGAAAGAATTCTCGAGGTCGCGATCGGCCGCGAAGTGCGCTCCTTTCGGAAACAGCAGAACCTAACCCTAACCAATCTGGCCAAAGCTGCCGGGATATCTGCCGGGATGCTGTCCAAGATCGAGAACGGTCAAACCTCGGCATCCTTGACCAGTCTGCGGAAGCTGGCTCGTGTGCTTACAGTTCCTTTGACCAGTTTCCTGCGCGGATTCGCGCAAAAGCGCGGCGCTGTGCATACCAAGTCCGGACATGGCGTCGAAATGAAACGAGAAGGCACCCGCGCCGGTCATCAGTACAAACTTCTGGGCCATATCGGCTCTACTGCTAGCGGTGTGGTGGTCGAGCCCTACCTGATCACTTTGGCCGACGCCTCAGATGTGTTCCCGACTTTTCAACATGTCGGGGTCGAAATGATTTACATGCTGGAGGGAGAGGTCGATTACAGGCACGGTGCCAAGGTTTATCGGCTGAAACCCGGCGATACGTTATTCTTTGACGCCGACGCGCCGCACGGGCCGGAAGTGCAGATCAGGCCGTCGGCCCGCTATTTGTCTGTGATATCCTACCCGTTTCCCAAAGCTCCGGTGTAACGTTACTGCCGGCCCCAGGGCTTCAATGGCAGGCTCAACCCAGTTCAAGGACTGCGCCCCGCACAATCTCGATCGGCTCGCCGTCATCACCCGCACTAGCGTCTTGATGGGGCGGCCGTGGTCATAGGAACCTCGTTTCTCGGTAGGGGCATTCAATGGCTGGCGGTGATTCGGAAATTATGATTTTTCCCGCTTATAAAGGGCGCTACGCGGCTCGAGAGCGAGCCAGCAGGTTGCGAACGTTCGACACCTGCCATTGGCCATTGCGCGCTGTTGCGATGCCGCGGTTATTCAAGGCAATTGCCAAGCCACGCAGACTGGTGACGCCCGATCGCCGGATTGACCCGATGATCGGCAGCACCGTTTTGGCAAATCTGTCAGCCTCGCCAATGGACTCCTGCCGCCCCTTTGCGGCGGCTTCGTTGCAGTTGGTCGGGTTGCCGAGTTTGACGCCGGTTGTTTTCCGCGAGGCGAGGGCGGCTTTGGTCCGCTCGGAGATCAGGCGGCGCTCCTTCTCGGCAAGGGCGGCATAGAGATGGAGCATGAAGGGATCGGCGTCGATTCCGAGTTCGGCCACGATGAATGGCACCCGCTGCGCCATCATGCCGGCAATGAAGGCGACGTCTCGCGACAGGCGATCCAGCTTGGCAACAACGACCGGGCATTTCTGCTGGCGCGCCAGGGCGAGGGCGGCTGCCAACTGTGGCCGGCGGTCGAGCGCATCGGCACCCTTGCCGGTTTCGACCTCGGTGAACTCGTGCAGGATTGTTATGCCCTCGGCCTCGGTGAAGCGGGCGACCGCGGTTCGCTGGGCTTCAATGCCGAGACCAGACCGTCCCTGCCTTTGCGTTGAGACTCTGTAATAGGCAATTGCGCACTGCGACATGGAATTTCCCCG